>CAZYOE010000036.1:0-35730 GCA_964648725.1 uncultured Pseudobdellovibrionaceae bacterium
CTAACTGCCCCTTTGGTTAAAAATTAGAGGCGACATCATTCCTGACAGATAGGGTATCTTACTTATCTAAAAATAGAACATGACATTAAGAAAGAATCTGGTGGTCAGAATCCCAGTCTGCATGATTTTTGGGTTCGATTGATAGCTTGCTGAAATCGACAATCCATTTGCCTTCAAGAAAGCATATGGCGGCTCCGACGGTTTCCAATTTTTGACGTAAATTAAATAAATGCACATCAAGAGTTTTTGGATGAACAGTTAAGTCCTTCCAGCATAAGGTCATAAGCTCTTGGCGGTTAACTCCTTGTGGGTGGGAGATAAAAAAATCAAAAAGTTGCTGTTCTTTCCTGGTAAGGTCGAGTTTGAAGGGGGGATTTGCCTTAAAGATGGCGCTTTGATGTAATTCGCTAAAAAAATACTCAAGCTTTCCATGAAGTTCAGAGAGATGGGGATAGCCTACGGACACGTCAAAGGCCCCATTCTGTAGAAGGGGAATTATCCAGGGAGCTAAAGATTCATCGAGAATAAAAAAATAACTTCGCTGAAGGTCAATGGATGCGAGGCTAGCAAGACGATCATGGGCAGTTTCCGGATTCATAAAGATAAGCATCTTCAACGAGTACAATGAAGGGTGCTTTGTTTGAAAAATATGATCGGTATCAGATAGTTGTGATCTTCGAAAGTGACTGTCTAAATTTCCAAAATCATAAGAAACAAAGTTGACTGACTCTGATTTGTTAGCCATTTGCAACATTGATTAGTTCTCCCTAGCTCTTGCTAGTCTAAAAAAAATTTAGTGAGAGTGTCTATCGATTTAAATTTTAGTTAAGGATTTTTAACTTTTCATTAAAAACTATCCGGCTTAAGGTATTGAAGAAAGGCAGTTTATGGAATTACCAAAGTTAAAAAAACAAAACTCAGAATCTAAACTCTCTTCTCTATTTAAGGAAACCAGAGTTCAGTTGGGATATCCCTTGGAGTATGTGGCAGTGCATGCTGCGATCGAGCCAGTCTCTCAGCTGTACTTTTTTGAACAAGGTGAGAGTGAGTTGCCTTTGGATAGAATTTACGCTCTGGCCAATGTATTAGAAATATCACCAAGCCTGGTTCTAAGTTTAATTTTCAAGGCTTAATATTTAAGCCTTAATATTTTTTGTTTATAGTTCTTTGTACCAGTTTAGAATCCTTAAATTAAGCTTTGGTCATCATTCTCCGAAATGCCCCTGGCATCACAAGGAGATTGCTATGAAGTCGTATAACTTAAATTCGTTGATAGAATCGTGCCATGAGAGCTTAAAAGTGCAGATGGACACCATAGCTTGGGAGAACCCTGTGGTTTATCAATGGTGGCTGGCTCAAAGCAGTTATTTGGTGAATCATACCACCAGGCTCATTTGTTATGCTACGGCTCATGTACCAACATCTGATCCCCATGGTTTTAAACACTGGTTGGATCACTTGAATGAGGAAAAAAATCATGAGGTTTTACTGGAAAAAGATTTAGCTAGTTTCGGGGCGAAATTTGGAGACTTTGTTGAACTTAGTGCGACAAGCTTGATTTACCAAAATCAGTATTATTGGATCCAGAAGGCATTTCCTTCTACACTTCTTGGATATTCCTTCTTGATGGAAGGATTTGCTGCTAAATACGGTGGGCGTTACTATTCAAGAATGGAAAAAGCTCATGGATTGAAGGCCTCTAATTTTGTTAGAGTTCATGTTAAAGAAGATGTTAGTCATTTTAAGAGTGGGCTAAAGTTCTTGGAATCACTCTCTTCCGAGCAGATGGAGCCTCTTATCAAAAATATGCAGCAGTCGCAACTTCTGTATCGCAATATGCTCATGGGAATCACTGAAGAAATTAAAAACACTACACGTCAATCGGCTTAGGTTGCTCATTGAAGCGGATCGCTCGAGTTTTTTGGTGTGTGAAAGTATCTGAAAAACAAGGGGCATGACTTGCTGTGAGCGGCAAAAATGTCCAAATCCAACAAGTGGAGCTAGATTCTGCTGAAAAGGAATCATATTCCCTAAAAACAGTGCACGGTTTTTAATTTACGGTTTTACTTAAAAGAAAATGGAAAAATTAAGAGCTTTGATCTCTGTCACACTCGAACTATTCGATTGAGTGATTCGGAATTCAGGGGAGTAGGACAGATGGGGCCAAAGAAAAAATCTCTTTCCAAGTCCAATAAAAAAAGCTGTTTTACTGGACGAAGAGTTGGAGGAACCGCTACTACTCGAGGAGGCATTGGTGAATCCCAGTCCGCCTTTAGCATAGAATGAGGTGGTAATTTGTGGTTCGAAGTTAAAGGCACCAAAAAAGAACGCCTGTAGGAAGGCGGTGCTACTTCCGGAGTAATTAGTAATTGTAAGTCCGCCTTCACCGCCAATTTGAATATTGGGCGCAATTTGATAGCCGAGCGCACCAATGGCTTTAATTTCAGACGAGTGAGTATTGGAAGAATAAGTGCCGCTGGAAAATCCAGTAATGAATTCTTTTTTCGTCGTTCCAGATTCTAGAGGAGTTTCGGGCCCTGAGTTGTCATAAGCAGATACTCGACGACGAACTCTAGCTTCCCCGATGGAAACAAAAGTTACCAGTCCCATCATCAGACTGAGAACCAAAAACTTCGTTGATATAGATTTAGTAAACAAAGTCTACCTCCACAGTTGAGAAACAAGTGATATTTTGCGAGAAAATTACGTCACCTAACTTGAAGTAGGCATCGGGGAATTGATATTTGAGCAAAGCTTGGGCCGACTTTTCAGAGTGTGCATCGTCGGTGAGCGTGGATTCGCTCCGTGAGTAAGTGCGAATAAATGAAGATATCAATAAAATAAGTTTATTTAAAATTTTAAACATACTTAGAGCCTAGAGGTGTGAGACTCATCACGCAATGACTTTCCGGAATAAGGACTTTGATGGAGGACGCGTTTTCTTTGTGGTTTGGGGAAGTCCGCGAAGAAGGCAAGGGTGGGAAAGCTTACAGGTTTTCAGTAATGTTTATAGTGTTCTGTTTTTAACCTATTGAATCTATTAATAAATTGTGCTTTTTTAAGCTGCAGGAAAAGTGGTTTTTAAAGTGCGCATATAACAACTCAACTATTGAAGTTATTGGTAAGTCTATGGTATAAACGCGCCTTCTTACGCATCTGAAATGTAAGTCCTAGGGCGAGCACCGATTGGAGACCAAATGGCTAAACAATCCTTCTTTGATCTTACTCTGGAAGATTTAGAAATATTTTTAAAGGGCCTGGGAAAGGAACATTATCGGGCTCAACAACTTTATAAGTGGGTCTATGAGCGCAAGGTGTTCGACTTTCATAATATGACTAATTTATCCAAAAGCTTTCGCGAGGAGCTTCCGGATGTCCTCGACCTGTCCCTTCCTCGGGTTGTCAGCCATTTAAAAAGTTCGATCGATGGTACGCAGAAATTTCTTTTTGATGTCGGTGACAACGAGACCGTAGAAGCTGTTCTGATTCCGTCTGATGATCGCTTGACCTTATGTGTTTCAAGTGAAGTGGGTTGTAATATGGCCTGCAAATTTTGTTTTACGGCAAAGCAAAAGCTTAAAAAGCGTTTAACAGCCAGTCAGATTGTTGGTCAGTTTGTTCAAGCTCATTTAACGCTATCAGAAGGGCAGAGAATTAGTAATATCGTATTTATGGGAATGGGTGAACCCCTTGATAATCCTGAGGCTGTTTTTAAAGCGATTGAAGTTTTGCATAGTGAATGGGGTTTGAATGTTTCTAAACGCAAAATTACGGTATCAACATCAGGTCTCGTTCCAGAAATGTGGCGCGTGGCTAATGCCAAAGTTCGCCTTGCCGTGAGCTTGAATGGCTCTACGGATGAGATTCGATCCCATGTGATGCCAGTAAACCGCAAATACCCGATGGCGGAACTTTTAAGTGCTTGCAAAGAACACGCTCGTAAAACCAAAGATAAAGTCACTTTTGAATATGTTTTGCTAAAAGGAGTCACTGATACTCTTGAAGATGCCCGTCGTCTTTATCATCTGACCAAGAGCATCCCATGCAAAATCAATATTATTCCATTTAACGAACACCCGCAGTCAGGCTTTTTGCGGCCTTCTGAAGAAACAATTAAAGTCTTTCAGGATGAGTTGATTCGTTTAGGGGCTCATGTTTTACTCCGGAAAACAATGGGGCGAGACATCTTTGCCGCTTGTGGACAACTCAATGCGACCTTCAAGGATCATCCTGGTCGGTTGAATGTTAAAAAACAAAACGAAATAGATCAGCTTTCTGCGCATTAATGATTTTAGAGAATAGGGGAGTTATGAAGAATATTTTAGTTGTTGGAAGTTTAGCGTACGACAGTATTGAAACACCAAGAGGAAAAGTCGAAAAAACCTTAGGTGGATCTGCAAACTATTTTTCAGTAGCAGCTTCATTGTTTGCACCCGTTCGAGTGGTAGGAGTTGTCGGTGAAGATTATGCTGAATCTGATTTGGCCCTCCTGCGTGAGCGACAAGTTGATACAACAGGTATGATAAAAGCTAAAGGCAAGACCTTTCATTGGGAAGGTTGTTATGAAGGCGATATGAATGAGGCTAAAACTCTGAAAACAGAACTAAACGTTTTTGAACATTTTAATCCTGAATTGCCAGAACAATATCGTAGCAGTGAATATGTCTTCTTGGCGAATATTCACCCCCAGCTTCAAACTCAGGTTTTGAACCAAGTTAAAGCGCCACTTTTTGTAGGCTCAGATACAATGAATTTATGGATCAACATGTGTCGCGAGGACTTATTAAAAGTTTTATCGCGCGTGCACACATTGCTTATTAACGAAGGTGAAGCAAAGCTTCTCACGGGATCTCCAAATGCGGTAGCTGCGGCTTCTTCAATCCTACAGATGGGACCAAAGTTTGTGGTGATAAAACGCGGTGAATATGGGTTTTTGATGTTTGGACCTGAGGGCTATTTCATGTTGCCAGCAGTTCCTGTGAGTGATGTTGTCGATCCTACCGGCGCGGGAGATACTTTCGCGGGTGGTTTCTTCGGTTATTTAGCGAGCCGATCTAATGGCAATCTCACAACTGAAGATTTGAAGTGGGCTTGTATTCATGGATCGGTCATGGCCAGCTTTGCAGTCCAGGGTTTTGGACTATCAGCATTGGCAAAGGTCACTATACAAGATTTGGATACTCGCCTTAATCTTTTTGAAAAGGCGACAAAACATCCGTAGTCATTCACAAGTCTTGTTTCAATTTGAGACAAGACTTTTTGGTGGCTCTTATATTGGTCCATTTGTCTGGATCGTCTCAAGTTTGTATCGATTTGTGCCGATAGAGTTCGAGTAAGATGAGCTCAATCAAACGTAAAGATGAAATTCAAAAAAGTGTTGAAGAGTCTATTTTGGATGCGGTCACCAAATTCAAAACGGATGACCACTCATTCAACCAGTACGAGGCTTCTGTGCAAATTCCCGAAGCCGATAATAGTACTGACGATTCAGAGGCTCAGGCACTATGGAATATTGCAAAACAATCACCGCAATTAGGGCCGGAAACAAAAAGTTCTCAGAAATTAGGAGCTTTTGATTTTGATCAAAAGAATATCGTCGACTCCAGCAGAAGTGCCGCCATCGAGGGTGGGCCCCCTAGCTCACCTGCCTTTCGGAAGGCTGAAAAGCCCTCTGCTGCAGAAGATTTGAAAGATGGACCCCAGGTCCACACAATGGCCACCAAGCTGGCGACTTCTGATGCAGCTCCGACGTTGCCGCCGCCTACATTTGAATTTGGTTCTCAAAACTTAGCCAGTTTGAATTCGATTCAACTAAAGCTATACGAAGGCGACCATCTGCGAATTGCTCAGCATCGGATAGAAGATCTAGAAAGAGATGTGGATCGATTGCGTCTAGAAAATGAGCGGCTGGCATCCGCGAGCGAGCTTTTTCAAAAACGTGCCGAAGAAAATTTGACTCTCAAGCAAGAACTCGAGAAGAAACTTGAGTTTAATGAAGAAAGATTTGCTGAAGAGCGAATATCGTTGAAAAATCATATTGAGATTAGGGACGCGACAATAAAAGAACTTCGGGAAAAAATAGATGATCTCGAAGCTAGGCTTTCAAATGATATTCGAAAGTCTAGAAGTAGAGAGCGGGAGCTGGAAAATCGCCTAGAACTAGCCCGTCTGGAGAAAATCTCCTTGGTAGGATCTAAAGACGAGATTATCTTGGACTTGAAACGGCAAGTCGATCAGTTGAACCACGAACTTGGAAATTACCGAAGGAAAGCAGCGGAGATGAATCAAACCATTGAAGCGAACCAAGAACAATTTCGGCGCACTGTCAGGGCTCTTCGCCTAGCCTTGACAAATCTTGAGGTCAACGAGCAGATTGGGGGCCGTTCAAAAAAGGCGGAGTAATTTTTGGAAACGAATACGGACCTACAAAATAATGATCTCATTCCTAAGCAGGTCAAACCAGTTAAAAAAATTAAGCTGGTGATCAGTGATTTGCATTTAGGCAAGGGGAAGTTTCTTCCTGATGGCGGAATCAATTCGCTGGAAGAGTTTCAATATGGCGAGAAACTGGTCGAATTTGTCAACTACTACTCATCGGGGCAATTTAAAGATTACGAAGTTGAGATTATCATCAATGGCGATTTTTTAAATTTTCTGCAGGTCGATTATAAGGGGCATTTTCTAAAAGTTATCACTGAGGACATTGCAGTTGAAATTCTTAAGTCCATCGTAAAAGGTCATCCCAATGTGTTCAGAGCCATGCGAGACTTTGTTATCAATCCCAAGCATACGATCACCTATGTTGTTGGTAATCATGATCAGGCCATGTTGTGGCCTGGAACGCGAGCTGTCCTGGATGAAGTAATCGGCGTGCCAGTTCGATATAAAAACATCGTCTATTTTTTTGATGGCGTGCATATCGAGCATGGTCATATGCATGAGCCGGCCAATCGTTTGGACCCCAAACGTTTTTTTCTCAAAAAGGATTTGCCGGAACCAATTTTGAACTTGCCTTTTGGCTCTCATTTTTTTGTCGACTTCGTGTTGAGGGTAAAAACAAAATTTCCTTATATCGATAAGATTCGTCCCTTTCCTAAAATGATTCGCTGGATGTTGATAAACGAAACTCGTTTTGGTTTGCTGACCTTATGGCGACTATTTTCCTATTTCACCCGTGAGATATTTACTAAGACGTCGCGACAGCGATGGTCGATTAAGACTTTAGTCAAGGTCGTGCTTGAAAATGCCGTATTTGGTAGCTTAGAAGACTCGGCAAAGAAGATTTTGGAGGATTCTAGGGTTCATACAACAATTTTTGGTCATACCCATGTCTATTGGTACAAACAATGGTCCAATGATCGTGAATATTTCAACACAGGAACGTGGACGGAAGTTACCTCGTTGGACATTGAGTCTCTAGGTAAGATCACCAAGTTAACTTATGTTTTGTTGGAGTATCCCGACGATGGCGGACGCCCTCATGGTCGTCTGAAAGAGTGGAAGGGCTTCTACCGAATTGAAGAAGACGTTGGTATTGCTTAATTATTACCCATAATATAAATAATTTTTATGTTTTTTACTAAAGAAAACATGGACCTAAGCCGATTAGTTGCTGGAGTTGTTGTCATGTTGTTCGGGAGTATATAAACTAATTTTATGAATCAAAATTTTGGTAGTGGACAAAACAATGAAGGTGAAAGTGAAAGTGAAAAGACGGTCTTTTCATCCGACACCTTTCATGGAAAAATCCAGAATGCAGAAAATGCGCCTCCAAGCCTAGTTGTTTTGATTGGTCCACCCGGATATACAGGGAAACAATGGTCACTCACGCAGGCAGAAACAATTGTCGGACGATCTGTTGAGTGTACTATTTTCATTGATGATCGCAGTCTCAGTCGAAACCATTGTCGATTTATGTTGATGGGTCCTGATGTATCCGTAGTGGATATGGGCTCGACAAACAAAACCATTGTTAATGGAATGACTCTTCCTCCTTTGACTCCCCATCGTTTGAAAAATAATGATCAAGTCAAAACGGGAAATGTTGTCTTTAAGTTTTTGGAGCGAGGAAGTCTAGAGGCGATGTCGACTCAAGAGGTACAAGAACGGGTCGCTAAAGATGCACTGACTGGTGCCTATACTAAAGCAGAACTTCTTCAAAGAGCACCTGAACTTGTGAAGCGTGCTGAAACTCTTGGTGATCCGCTTTCCTTGGTGGTATTTGATATCGATTTTTTCAAAAAAATTAACGATACCTATGGTCACCCTGGTGGCGATTATGTATTGCGGGAACTTGGAAGAGTTGTGGGAACAAAACTTGTTCGATCACAAGATTACTTTGCCCGCTTTGGTGGTGAAGAATTTGTCATCTTACTTCTCGGTAGTAATTCTCGGCAGGCTTGGGATGTGGCTGAACGGATTCGGTTGACTGTGCAAAGTCACGGTTTTGTTTATGAGGGAACACAAGTTCCCGTGACCGTTTCGTTGGGAGTTGCAGAACGTTATCCCACGGAAAAAAATTGGGAAGTCTTATTTGATAGAGCCGATAAAGCACTTTATCACTCGAAGAAAACGGGTAGGAATAAGGTCACTCTCGCTCAATAAATTCCGATTGCGTACTCGGTTAGCTTTAAAATCACATTCATTTGGTCGTGGCCTCTGCATTTGATATTTAAAACAAGTTCAATAGAAACCTTGCCAAAGAAATTTAGTAAGTACCTCAGTGGCGTTAAGCAGAATTTTTACCGTAACGTTTTCGGGGTGAAAGTAGTGCATCGGCAATCTCGCGCAATGGCAATGAGATTTCGACGGCATCATATTCAACGGCCGCTCGGGGCATACCATAGACGACACATGATTCTTCATCTTGAGCTATCGTAAAATAGCCTTTGCGCTTTAATGCTAACATTCCGTAAGCTCCATCAGCACCCATTCCAGTCAGTAGCGCCACGCGAATCTGGCCACGATATTCAAGCCGTTCCAATGAGTCGAACATATAGTCAACAGATGGTTTAAAACGATTCACAGGTGGATCGTCAATAATTGAAATCTTATAGCGGCCACCGCGTTCGATAATGGCCATTTGAAACCCTCCGGGAGCAATATAGGCCGTAGAATCTTCGAGAATATCGCCATCAGCAGCTTCTTTGACTCTAATGCGACAAGAAAGATTGAGGCTTTCGGCGAAGGTGCGAGTAAACATCGATGGCATATGTTGAACGATCACGATAGGTGGACACTTTTCTGGAAATTCTCCAAGAACCATTCGAATGGCTTCCGGGCCTCCTGTTGAGGCGCCTATAGCTATGAGGCGAACAGTCGTATCGACCTTAATAGAACTTGGTGGCTGAAGTTTCTTTGCTAACAATTGATTTTGTCGTTGGTTCTGGCTAAGATGCTTTCGTCTCAGCTTTTTTCGACTTTCATAGGCGGCTTTGATGATGTTAATTAACTGAGGCCCCACTTCTGATAGTTCCTTTGCAGCGGGCTTTTGAATGTAATCAAAGGCACCGAGTTCTAGGGCTCGCATCACGGGAGAAGCTTCCTTAAAGCTGAGATCTGATACCATTACAACAGGCAACGGATCCTTGTTTAAAACTTCTTCCAAATAGGCTACGCCGTCTTTTTCAGGCATATGAATATCTAATGTCATGGCATCAGGCTTAAATTTTGACCTTAAACTTTCTGCCTCAAAAGCATCTGCCGCTTCACCTATGACCTGAATGATTGGAGAAGATTCAAGGAGTGATCGGAGAATTCTTCTTATAGTTTTTGAATCGTCAACTATGAGTACTCGAATTTTTTCAGGAGTCGCTGAACTCACTGGATCAAATTTGGCCATAGGATGCACAATCGGTACTGTCTTGCTAAAGCTTGAAGCGGGCTGGGCAAAGGCAATTCCAGGTTTTGGAACGAAGCTTGGCGGGCGCACACTATGCTGCGACGGTATTGCTGGCGTGGCTTCTATTTCTGAGGAAGATATTCTCTTCAAATAGATTCCGCCGGTGACAGCACTAATGCGAACTTGAATGCCCTCTGGGAGGCCAGTTTTTTTCTTGTGAAGCTGCAAGCCAAGTCGTTCCAACCAACGTTCTGCACACGCTATGTTTTCTGTAGCAACCTTCATCGCGAGTTCACCGTTACCGACAACACTTCCGCCCAAGATTGAGACTTGCAGATCATTGCGGTCGGAGCCTCGTTTCTTAAATAAGCCCAGTAAAGTTGGAATGGCAAAGTCACCAAAGTTGAAAGGGTTTTCCGCGACAGATTTAGTTCCAGTGCCCTTATAGGTATCGGAGGGTAACAAGTAGTGGCACATGCCTGCTAAACCTAATTTTGGATCATAAACACACAGTGCGACGCAGGTGCCGAGCACCGTTGCGATTTCCTCACCGTTGCTCGCGAGATGAATCTGTCCTGATTGTATGAAATGTAGTTTTGCGCTCATTTGATATACACCGAGCTTTCTAGGCGTCGAAGACCATAGTGTTCTGGATTGGTTATTGTTTCTGAGAGTCCCAGAATGAAGATTCCGCCCGGCCTGAGGTACATTAGCAGGTTTTGCACAATTTTATTAATGGTCTCCTTGTCAAAATAGATAAGAACATTTCTTAGAATGATTAGGTTGAATTCAAAATCAATCGGAAGTTTAGATTCAGTTAGATTAAATTCTCTAAACTTAATTTGTTTACTAAACTCGGTAGTAAATCGATACAATTCCCTATATTCAGACTTCAAGTTCTGCAGAAAATATCGTTTGACGACTTCAAGGGGGACCTGTTCGTCAACGATAGCTCGGTCATAAATCCCCATTTTCGCATGCTCAATACAGTGGGCGCTGATATCGGTGCCAAGAATCCTCCAATCATTAGCGCCAAAACCTAAACGATTTAAAGTGATGGCTGTCGAATAAACTTCTTCTCCGGTGGAACAAGCTGCTGACCAACAAAAAATAGGCGCTGTTGGATTTCCCCTTTTAAACTGGCTGACGTAGTTTTCCATAATTCTAAAATGAATGGGTTCCCGAAACCATTCTGTTTTGTGCGTTGTTAGGGCTGTCACAAATTGTGCAAGTTCGTCTTTGTTTTCCTGGAGAATTTTGTAATACTCTTTCGGTGTAATTCTGAGACTTAAAAAACGTTTGCGCAGGCGAGATTCAACTAAGCCCTGTTTTTCCTTTTTTATTTGGATGCCGGATAGACTACGAAAGAGGTCCGCAAATAGCTGGAACTCGTTGGGAGTCAGTGGATCTACGTTGTAAAACGTTGCTAAGGGATTATTGCTCATGCCGCATTGGATCTCATCGATCGACCCGATTGGGTTTGATCTTTTAAGGCTCGCAAATCAAGGATTATCGCAGGACTACCATCTCCCAGGATGGTAACGCCACTAGCTCCAGGACAAGCAGTCATTTCTGGACTCAAGGGTTTTTGAACGATTCTTTGAATTCCCAGTATTTGGCTAACTACAAATCCAGTTTTAGACCGATCCCAGTTTGAAATGAGAACCATCTCTTTCTTGAGGTTTGATTGTTCTTCGGCTCGAGTTGGTCTCGCGAGATAATCGGCAATATCCATTAAATCGACAATCTCATTTCTCAATTGAATCACTCGGTTGCCATCGGTTATTTCTAATTGCTCGACATCGTTGATTTTCACTATTTCTTGGATTTGCGATGATGGAATCACAAATTTTTCAGTTTTTACCATGACAAGGAGCCCATTGAAAAGCGAAAGTGACAACGGAAGTTTGATGCGAAAGTTCGTGCCTTTGCCAATCTCAGAGCTCATTTCGTAGGATCCTTTGAGGTTTAAAATTGTTTCTCTTACGACATTCATTCCTACTCCGCGCCCGGATAATTCTGAGGCGGTGTCTTTTGTCGAAAAGCCATTTTCAAAAATGAGTTCAAAAATTTCATTGCGAGATAGATTTTGCCCATCACGGACTAAACCCTTTTCGACTCCTTTACGGTAGATTCTGTCGGGATCCATTCCGCCGCCATCATCATCAACTTCGATGACAAAAGCGCCCCCTTCTCGTCGGGCCTTGAGTTGAATGGTTCCCACTTCGGGTTTTCCACGCTGTGCACGGAGTTCGGCACCCTCAATGCCGTGGTCTATGGCGTTTCTGACCATGTGAATGAGCGGACCTGACAGCTGATCAACAATCACCTTATCTAGCTCATTATCAGATCCAGTGATAATGGTATTCACTTTTTTACGAGTCATGATTCCAGCATCACGAATAGCTCGCTCCAACTTTGAAAACATGGATTTTAAGGTGACCATTCGTAGAGTCAAAGTCGACTGTTGTAAATCAAAAGCCATTTTCTTTAAATTAAAGACAACTCTGGCAACTTCTTCTTTGTGTGCCGCCAAGTCCTCCTTATAAAAATCAAGTGCTGATAGAAAGATGACTTGTTCTCCAAAAGTATTAAGAAGGTCATCGATTTTTTTAAGGGGCACTCGTATAAACTCGTCGTTGTTCGATTTTTTTTGTGTTCCCGTTGGGCTTTGACGAATATTTTTGGGTGTATCGATTTCAATAGGGGGATCAAAGAGGTTAGCTTCTACTTCAAAACTGTTTGCCGGATTCGAGTGCTCACTGAGGGCATGATCTAACTTGATTTTGAGTTCGGTATGGTCTAAGGGGGCACCTTTATCAGTCTTTAGAATGCGGATGTCATCTCTAAGGATGTCATTGCATTCCAGTAGCAAATCGGTGATATGAGGATTGAGACGGGCCGCTCCGCTACTCAGAGCAACAAGTAAGTTTTCTAAACTGTGGCAGAAACTCGAAAGTTCGTCGAAGCCAACGGCTTTTCCAGAACCTTTAAAGTTATGAGCAATCCGTTTGAGCTGATCAAAAGTGGCGCGATGATCTTCTTCTTCTTTTTCTAAAGCAAGAAAAAGTCCTTCGGCTTGTTCAAGTAGGTCCTCAGCTTCAACCAGAAATCCTTCCTGGATCTCCTTTAAAAAATCATCACTCATGCCACTTCTCCACGTTTGGCAAGGGCTTTAGTTCTTAAAAAAGCACCATAGGCATGTATGATTTCAAGTTGTTTTCGAAACGGTTGTTTCAAAAACTCTTCAAGTTTAGGAGTTCCTCTTTCCAGGCTCATTGCGGCCCAGATGACTTTTAAAAGTTCTGGCATTAATAAGCTATTTTGAATACGATTGCGAAGGAGTTCATTTCGTATAGGTTTATCAAGAATATCAAAAGCTCCATTTTTCAAGGCTTCTGTGACTTCCGGCGCCGTTCCGTTTGCAGTGAGCATTAACACAGGAATCATTGGGTGATGATCGCGCAGGTAAGTGATAAGTTCGAGGCCATTCATTTCTGGCATCATGTAGTCTGTAACAACCACATCCACAGACGTTGTTTTCATGACTTCGATTACTTTTTTTCCAGTGGCCACGCCGATCACTTTTGCAAAATGAGAGGAGAGCGCGTCAACGATGGAATCTCGCAGGTCTTCATTGTCTTCGGCAACTACAACAATGCTGTCAACTGCAATCAAATCTTTCATATTTACGTCCTTCTTTCAGGCTCACTAGCTGGCTCTATGGCGGATTAGGTCTGAAACATCTACTGCGTGCTTTAAATCTAAAATTAAAATCATGGAGCGATCTTGGAAGTGAGCAATTCCTTTTATAAAGTCAATATCACCATTAACTTTTACTTCAAGATGACTATCAATCTGATCTTTGGAGATTGACATAACTTCACTGATAGAGTCGACGACACATCCAAGAGTTATCTCTCCAATATCAGTGATAATAACGGCTGGTCTTTTCATATTACGGATGGAGTTGCCTACACCCATCTTACGTCGTAGATCTATAGCGGAAATAACTCGGCCTCTGAGATTAATGAGTCCCAAAAAGTACTCTGGGCTCCCGGGAACAAAGGTACAGGGTGGCAAGCCAATAACCTCTTTGACTTCAGAGAGAGGAACGCCATACTGGTTCTCATTGAGCTTGAAAATTAAATATTTTCGAGTTTGAGCTTTTTGTTCTGCTGTCGAATCAGCATTCGAGTCTGTAGTCGAAACTTCCTTTGCCATAGCTCTATTCCCCCGAGGAAAAGTTACGAATGTAACGATCTCCTATCGGTTATTGAATGAATTAATTGAGACAGCAATAAAAAGAAAAGGCAATAGTCTAGTTTTAGCATCGTCTAGAAATTAAACAAGATTTAGGTCTTAGTAAGAATCCCATATAAACAAAATGTATATAGGTCCTGCCGAGTGAACCACCCGGCAACTAAAAAATTATCGTATTGGGATTTTGAGGTAGCGCCCGCCGTTTGCTTCTTCTGAAGGGAGGCATCCGGCATCGATATTAATTTGAACGCTGGGTAAGAGAAGCCTTGGTGCGGCCAAATTTTTGTCGCGCTTATTTCGGACTTCCACAAACTCTTCTTTCGTGGTTTCGACGCGAATTTGGATATTCTCTTTCTTTTCTTTTCCAATTGTTGATTCAAATAAGACATCAGGTCGGCCCATTTGATAATCGTGGCCGACAAAAACTCTGGTTGAATCCGGAAGTTTATAAATGCGTCCAACAATTGAATCATAAAGGTCAGCGGCGCTTCCAGAAGGGAAGTCGCAACGACCAGTTCCATGGTCTGGCATAAATAGAGCATCACCGGTGAATATCGCATCGTCGATCAAAAAGCTCGCGCAGGCGGGTGTGTGACCTGGGGTATAGATCGTTTTTATTTGAAGTGTACCTGCAGTGATTGTTTCGCCGTCTTCAATCAACTTATCGAATTGGCTGCCGTCAGTCTTAAACGATATGGGAAGATTAAAAACACCTTTAAAAACTTTCTGAACTTCACGAATACGCGCCCCAATTGCTGTTTTAGCATTTGGGTATCGCTTTTTTAATGGTTGAGAGCCTGACAAATGGTCGGCGTGAGCATGCGTTTCTAAAATGTAGTAAACCTTGAGATGATTTCCATCAACATACTGAGTTACCTTGTCCACCGATTGATAGGATACTTTTGAAGCGGCTGGATCGTAATCCATAACAGGATCTATGATTACAGCATCCCGAGTATCTTCGTCATAGACAACATAAGTTAGCGTATAGGTCGCGGGATCGAAAAAATCTTTGATTTTGAGTTTCATAAAGCTCTCCTTCACCTATTAATTTAACAATTTCATTCAGCAAAAAATATGTTCTGTGGCATCAAAGGATGCCTTTTAACATTCCCCACCAATAAATTTTTGGCAATAAATAGCGTTTAAGAATCCAGTAGAGAAAACGCTCCTTACTTGGGTCAAGGGGAAAGCTGGGCAATATTTTCCCATCATATCCAAACTCCGCTAACATCACAGTACTTCGACTCGTCACTAAAGGACATGAAGAGTAGCCATCATATTTTTCTGAGAGTGGTTTTCCATTGATGACATCACATAAATTTTTAACCAATAGAGGCGCCTGTTTGCGAATGGCAGCCCCGGTTTTGGCATTTGGAATACCAGTCACATCTCCGAGACCGAAAATATTAGGATACTTCACATGCTGAAGCGTGTATTGGTCCACCTGTAACCAACCTTTTTGCGGACCATCGCTCCATGCCAGCTCGCTTTTAGCAATAAAATCTGGAGGAGAGTTTGGCGGCACCACATGAAGTAAATCATATTTTACATCATATCTTTCACCGAGATTAGGAGTGACGGGAACAGGAGAGGGAGCACAACCGGGTTGAACTGGGGCAGGAGGTGGCGCAACCTTCTCGAAAATGGCGATTTTTTCTTCGGGCTTTACTTCAACCAGCTTCATCAAAAAGTGAGTTTGGATATTTCTCGATTTTGCTATTTGTTCTAAGGCTCCTGCAAAGAGCGGAATTCCAAATATTGTGGGTCCATTGGAATAAAAATGGACGTGAGATTTCTCGCGGATTCCCTTCTTTCTGAATAGCTCTTCCGCTAAGTACATTATTTTTTGAGGGGCGCCGGCACATTTGATCGGCATTGGTGGTACTGTAAAAATGGTGACGCCACCATTAAAATTATTTAGCTGTTCAAATGTCTTTTCAGATTGTTCATAATCATAGATGGAAGAAAGTCCATTTTTACCAAGATTTCCGACGACCCCTTTGATTTTTTCAAAATCCACCTTGAGGCCGGGAGAAAGAATCAGGTACTCGTAAGAAATTGTTTGGCCGGATACGAGCTCGAGACTATTTTTGTTTGGCATCAAATCCTTAACGCTGTCTTTTATCCATGTTACCTTAGGAGGAATAACATTACGCATGGGTTTCATTGTTGATTCTTTGGCCACGACGCCACCGCCAACGAGAGTCCAGAGTGGTTGGTAGTAATGAGTGTCAGAAGGCTCAATAATAGCAATGGTGTCTTTAGGAAATTTTTTTCTAAGTCGAGCGGCAGAAGTGATTCCGCCCGTACCGCCTCCAACGATTAAGAATCGAAACTGATTTGACATATGTTTCCTTTCAAATAAAAAAATTATTTAGTCAGCGGGAGTTTGTTTTCTACCGCTCTATAAATAGCCATTCCTACGAGCATGGAAGCAACAAAAACTATTGAATTAATGGAAAAAGTTGCCATGGAAGTGATCCCTGGTCCAGGACAATAGCCTCCAAGTCCCCATCCGATCCCAAAAATAATGGCTCCCACAATGAGGGAGGATGTCAGGTTCTTTTTAGTTGGAACTTGATAAGCGGAAGCAAATTGTGGATGTTGAAATTTGGGTTTAATGAAAAAGAAGTAGCCAGCATGAACTGCAATAGCCCCAACCATTACAAATACGAGGCTTGCATCCCAATTACCAAAAAGATCAAGGAACCCCATGACTTTTTGCGGCTGAGTCATGCCAGCAATATTTAAACCAACAGCAAAGAGCAGACCAACGATAAATGCGACAATAATGTTTTTCAAGGTCATTTGCGTACCTCTTTTCAGGTAAAGAAAAAGTGTTTTACTGCAACGGTGACGACTCCGGCAGCTATAAAGGTTACGGTGGCCACTATGGAACGAATTGAGAGGCGACTGATGCCACAGACTCCATGCCCACTTGTGCAACCGCTACCCATAATAGTTCCAAAACCAACTAATAATCCTGCTGCAATTATAAGGGGGATGTTGGTGTTCGAAGTATCAACAAAGCCTTCAGGCCGGATAAAATTCATGATTACTCCGCCCACAAAAAGGCCAAGAATAAATAGTATTCTCCAAGCCCAGTCCTTCTGAACATATTTGAAAGTTCCATTGATTATGCCACTGATGCCAGTGACTCGCCCATTGAAATGCATCATCAGGACCGTGGCGAAGCCAATGATAGCACCACCGACCAAAGCATTTAAAAAATCTGTATTCATGGTTTACTCCTTAAATCAATCTCTTGCGACTGGAAGTTGAAAGTCATTCCATCGGATCATACCACCGGTCATATTGTAAACTTGTTTAAGGCCAAACTCACGGGCCATTAAAGTTGCAGTGCCAGATCGATTTCCACTTCTACATATAAATACAATTAATTCATTTGGATTTTTGACGGACTCAATAAAGTCTTCGAGGTCCGGTCCAAGGGTTACCAACTTTGCTCCGGCAATATGGCCGAGTTCGTTGTTAAATTCATCAGGGCGACGAACATCGATTAGTTGCAATGAGGAAGCCTGTTTTTGAACTTCATCCACATCGATTTCAGGTATTCCATCTCGCACATAAGTTTTAATTGTTTGCTGTTCCGCCATCGGGGATATCCTCCATAAATTCAATTTAAATCAACTTTGGTTGCTAGACTATGTTCCGCAACATAGAATAAACTGATAAAGCCTACTCCTGAGAAAACTCGATGAGCTTGGCTCGGTTAGTTATTTCGATGGTGCGTCCTTCTTGGGAGATTAACCCCAAATTTTCAAGTTCGGCTAAACCACGAATCACAGTAGGCCCGGTACTGGCACAAAAATGAGCTATTTCACCGCGTGTCCATTTGTGTTCGGGGTGGATCTCTTTCAGATAAATAATAGCACTAGCAAGCCGTTGTAGTACTTCTTGGTCGGCAATTTTTAGTCTTTGCATCTCTGCCAGGCCAAGCTCTTTTGCCAAGGTCTCAATGAGCAGGCGAGAGGCCTCTGGAAACTGGGCTAGGATCTCTTCAACCACACGGCTGGGAACCAAACCAATTTCACAGTTCTCCAAACAGACTGCATTCCCATAATACGACTCATTTGCGAAGAGGGCACGGTGTCCAAAAAAGTGGTGCTTCGCAAATAGCCGTAACAAGTGTTCGCTGCCCTTGGAAGTGGTCGTCACGAGGCCCACCAGCCCAGTTTGAACGAAGTAAATACCAATAGGTCTTTCTCCACTGGAATAGACCAAAGAACCCTTTTTATATGATTTAATGTGAGTGTTCTTCGCTATGATCTCAGAAGCTTCGTTTGGTAAGCGCGTCCAGAAGTTTAGTTGTGCCATAATACCAAACAAGCTAGTACAGCTTCTTAAGTCCTTCAACTGGATTTGGATCTGTTTCAAGGGATTTTGCTTTGTCTAAGAATTTGAGCAGGTCACCATTGCATGCGTCTAGAAGTTTTTGAAAATCGCTGAGGTCCTCAATATAAGTCTTAAATAGTAACAAACGGGCGTTATTTAGGGGAACTTTATCAAAATTAACATGGCTTTTCGTTTTTAACTGAGGCCGAATCTGCTCCTGAAAGCGTTTCTTAATCACCGTAAACTGAGCTTCTCGAAGAGCCAGATCTTGAGAAGTATTAGTTTGATAAAAGGCTGTGAGCTTCTTAATTTCTTCAGAAATAAATTTTGAGAATATTTTTTGATCCTCATTATCATCACGGATGCTTTGAATGTGAGGTGAGTTTTTGCCTTCCAATTCCAAATAAAACTGCTCAGTTCCTTTGTCACCGATAAAGCTGGCTAATCGCTCATTGAAATCCGCGTTGCTTTTGATATACAAAGTTGTATGGACTGATTCATGAATGATGGTATTTACCAGATCTTCTTCGGAATATCGCATCATGGACGAGAGGAGGGGGTCGCTAAACCAACCAAGAGTACTATAGGCCCCAACGCCACGAATGAAAGTATCGAAACCCTGGTTTTGTAGATCTTTTGCTTCCACTTGTGCATCAGCTTCGTCCGGAAATCCTTTATAGGGGACTGAACCTACAATCGGAAAGTGCCAGAGATGATGCTCCAATTTCCATTTTGGAGAAGCATTGAGCGCCCAAACAACATAGGGCCCCTTAAGTTTTACAAATGTAGAATAGTTTTTTCCGACCTTAAGAGAGAGTTTTTCGGAGGAGTACCGCCGGGCTTTTTGTGTGAGTTCAAGTTTCGCTCTATCCTCGGGTGAGAGATCAGGGTTTTTGAGAACTTCTTCAATGGGCTCACGATGGTAAAGAATATTCATCTGATTGTAAGCGCCTTTGAGCAGGTAAGTGATCTGGCAGCCTGTTGTTGCAGTGAGACTCAATAGCGCAACTAATGCTACGGTCACAACATCCATGTGACCCCGGTTCGGCTGGCAATATCATTACTGGAAGTTGATCCATCTCTCCATATATCGAGACTGGTGCTTATTCCAAAATTTTCGGTCAATTTGATCTTCATTCCCACACCGTAGGAAGGAACATAGCGGGGAGCCAGTGTGGTTTCAAAAGAAGGTGATCCCTCATCTTGATTGATTTGCTTTTTTTCAATATAGGCAACGCCCCCTTTGATAAAGGGTTGAAACGTAGATTTACGATCAGCAAAAGCCAGAATGAGGTCGCTCCCGTAAACTGTTGAGTGTTGGGTGACAGTTCTAAGAGGCTGAGTGGGATCAACTTCCTTTTGAACCACTAGCCCTTTGGTATAGCTGAACTCGAGAGCTATATTCTCCCAAAGGTAAAACGACATGGAGCCAGAAACCATCTCCGATTCCGCCGAGGTATATTCGGTGAATGAGGTTTTCTTGTAACTTTGAGAGAGTCCAAATTCGGTGTAAATTGCAAAAGTCTTGGGAGTGAAAGCACCGATAAATAGAAAAAGTGTAGTTATAAAAAAAATGTTTTTCATATCTCAAGGTTAACGGGGGCCTATTTCCTTGGGCAGTCTAGAACTCAAGAACTCAGGCTATCCAGCCTTTCTGCTGGTGGTTTTAGCCAATTCGTTCCCTCGTTAATCTTCATATAGCATTGAATTCTGCAGAGACTTAATTTGGAATTTTAATAAACGGTGAAAATATATTTCAAAGTGATGGTGCCATCTTGACTGACCATTTCTTTGGGTGGGTGCGGAAAAAAATCTGCCTTTTTGAAAGCATCCATGGCGGCAAAATCATAGCCTTCAATGCCTGACCCTTTTAATAGAACAACTTTCACCAGTTTTCCTTGCGGGTTCAAAATAACATCCAAGCGTGTAGACCAGCCACCTTTAGGTATGAGTCTTGGGTCTTTGGCATTTTTGCGAACTTCTAAAGTGACCTGGTCTTCCCAGGGAGGTCTAATCATTTCCTCAATGCGGGCGTAAAACGAGTAGTAAAGGTGCCTATCCGTGTTGAGCGCAGTAAAAGCGCCCACTTCCACTCTATTATTAATCTGGTTTCCGAAGGTTGATGGCACTAAATCCATAGGGTTTGATTCGGAGGTTTGTTTTTCAGCCTGTATTTTTATCCCGTTGTCTTCTTGAGTTTCCTGATTTGGTTTCTCAGGAATATTTTTATGTAAATCAGTTTTAGTTTTTGGAGGAGTCTGCCAGCGATTTTTTGTGAGGCCGAATAGGTCAGCTCGCATTTCTTTTTTAACCCTCTGGACTTTTTCAGATAAAATTTCAGCCTTCTTTCTCAAGGCCTCAAGGGATTCATCGATGAGTTCTTTAGGGGCTTCGGCAAAACGAAGGGCTGGCCTATTTAAATCTGATTTGTCGTCTGGTCGTTCGATGAGCTCAATTTCTACTGTCTTTTTATTATTTACAAACGGAGGCGGTACCATAATGGTAAAGCTCGCCAAATAACTTCCAAAGTGGAAGAGTAAACTCAGTATAACGAAAATCCAGATTAACTTTTTAGCCACCGGGCTAATATATAGCCCTCGACCTTCGGTTTGCAACAATTCAAATTTTCAGAAAAAACCGATTTAGTTTATAAACCCAGTACTAATGTCGATTCCGTTGACATCGATGAATCTCAAGTTGAGGCAGGACCCAGCTTTAGGTAGTATTTTTTTGCCGAGTGCCTCATTTTCCCCCTAAAGTCTCCCAATGAAACGCCGATGAGATGATAGCGGAGGCATTATGGGAGATATCATTGATTTAAAGGCGAGACGCAAAGGGCATGAGACACATGAAGAGGAAGTTAAAAAGGCTCCTATCATGGACATCACAAATTTGCGCGAACAGCAGATTCAATCTGATCGCCGGGATGCTAAAAGAACCATCCTTAATGGTTTTGTTGGCGCTTCAGTCGTGATCCCAGGACGTGGCATGCTTAAAGTTTCTTTGTTTGATATTTCTAAGGGTGGTTTAGCTTTCGATATGAGTGTTGATTCGGGGCATTTTCGTGAAAATGAAGAGGTTGCTATTCGTTTTTACTTTAGCCACAACGTCTATTTTCCATTTATTGTACGGGTCACCAGCTTTCGTATTAATCCTGATGAAGGAATCGTAAGGCATGGAGCTAATTTTGTTTCTGACCTTTCCAATATCCATGTTTTGAACCACTTTGTTGATTTTCTAGAATCAGTGGCCTCTGATTTGAAAACTGACAAAGGGGATTTGTTTATCAACGGCTTCGGCGTTTAGTGCGCCATGTAAGATTGATCAACTTTCATTAGAACCTAGACTTTCGGTTAGGCCTCGATTGCAATAGAGGATAACATGAAGGGGGTTTCATTGGCCAAATCAAAGAGACGCAAAATTGTTGTAGATACTAACGTCATTTTATTTGATGCCTTGGCAATCTGTAAGTTCCAAGATGCCGACGTCTATGTACCGATCTCGGTAATTGAAGAAGTCGATCGGTTCAAGAGGGACTTGGGAGAAAATGGGCGTAATGCTCGCCAATTCAGTCGATTTGTAGATGTGCTGAGAGATAAAGGTTCACTCTCGGGTGGGGTTCAACTTGATAACAGTGAGACCATCATTTTTATTACGATAGACGCCGCTCAGCTTGGACTCTTACACGAAGATAAAGTTGATAACAGGATTTTGGCAACCGCCTTGGCGCTCCAAAAACAGTTTCCAAAGAATCCGGTGGAATTTATAACCAAAGACATCAACCTGAGAATCAAAGCCGATGTTCTTGGTATCAACGCCAGAGACTATGAGCCGGAAAGCGTTTCCGCTGATGAACTTTATGAAGGCTATAGAGAGATTGAAGTGACCTCGGAGCAAATCGACTTGTTTTATCAAGAAAAGCGATTTGTGGTGCCTGATTCTTACAAAGTATACGCCAACGAATATTTAATTATGAAGAGTACCAACAATAGCAATCACAGTGCTGTTGGTCGCTTTTGCCACAAAGAAAAAGCCATTGTTCCATTGGTGGTGCACACAGAGAACATCTGGGGTATTCACCCTCGGAACGTCGAGCAGAGTTTTGCTTTGGATAGTTTGCTCAATGATGAAATTTTATTTGTGTCGTTAGTTGGAAAAGCGGGTACCGGTAAAACTCTACTCGCGATCGCTGCGGGACTTCACAAGACCCTTGATGAAGGGCGCTTCCAGAGATTGTTAGTGAGTCGGCCAATTTTCCCAATGGGTCGAGACATAGGTTATCTGCCGGGGGATATCGAGCAAAAGCTTAATCCATGGATGCAACCGATTTTTGATAACGTGGAGTTCCTGATGGGCGCGGATAAAAAGGCGGCTGGAAGAGCTCAGGAACTTATTAATCAAGGTATGTTGAATATTGAACCGCTCACGTATATTCGTGGGCGAAGCATTCCTAAACAATATTTAATTGTGGATGAAGCGCAAAACCTGACTCCGCACGAGATCAAAACCATTGTGACCAGAGCTGGGCAGGGTACTAAAGTTGTTCTCACGGGCGACGTTTATCAAATCGATAACCCGTATGTAGATGCTGCGAACTCTGGCCTAACCTATGCGGTTGAGAGATTTAAGGGGCACTCCATTTCAGGACACGTAACCTTATCCAAAGGGGAGCGATCTGAACTTGCCGAGTTGGCAGCGAATATATTGTAAGGTAGTTTGAGCAATTGCGAGGGTATCGTTGATTTGAAGAGGTTCTTGAGGCGTCTGAGTAAGTAGATTCTGCTGAAAAAGAGCCAAATTCAAGGCGTCAAGCTTCAGATCGAACGAGGCGTAGTTCCCCTACGTTGAGTGAGAGATGAAGTGAAGGCAACGCAGAAGTTGGACTTTTTCAGCGGAATCTAAGTAGACTCATAGAACCGTTAAAGTTTAAACCTGCGGTGCTCGTCCGCCACTTTTACCGACCAAGAGAAATATCGAATTGGAAAAATGGCTGAACAACTTAAAGCCCTACCGACAGGGCTAAAATTTAAAACCTTTAACGAATAATGTTAGGCATGTTAGGATACTTCTATTCAATTGAACTTGAGGTATGAATGGCACTTTCAAAAAAATCGAAAAAAATGGAAATGAAGTCATTCTGCCAATGGGAGATGGATACCCTGGTCCTGAATGTACTAGGAACCCCTGGTGCCTCCAAAGATGCTATTGGTAAAGTACAGGGCAATCAATTGAGAATCAGTGTTACTGAAGTACCTCGACAAGGAAGAGCTACGGATCACATGGTTAAGTTCTTGGCCGATGTTTTTGAGGTCTCTATTTCCGATATCGAGGTTGTCTTTGGGAGATTCAATGTGAATAAGCAATTACGAATTAAGTCTCCCAAAAACTTACCGCGAGTGATTGCAAAGGCACTAGAAGCATGATCTCCAATGACTGCGTGAGCATCATAATCAGCGCCTGTTTTTTTCTAACTATTCCGGCTCGACCACTCTGCTGACAATACCAGAATAATAAGAGTCGTTTTCGAGATTGGTTAAAATAATTCGAGTCAAAACATATGCCACAAATTGTCGTGCGATGAAAAAATATTCACTGTAATGAAGTCCTATTGGTAATTTTAATCAATCAAGGTAAAAAATCCACACACACATGGGATTCCTTATGCAAATCATTCGCTACATCCTCTATGGCATTCAATTTCTGACTCTTGAGTTCGCTCTCATTCTTGTTTTTGGAATGACAAGTCAGGCGTCAGGGGCACAGGGAGGTCTTTATAGTGTCACTGATTGGAACAGGAAAATGTCTTGTAGTGCAAACTCGCTTAATCTTTTGCACCTGCGTTTTCCAAAAGATTTAAAAGGCTCCTTTGTTGAGAATTCTGAAATTATCTACTTTGAGAATGGAGAGGCCCAGACTTTTGGTATTTATTGCCAACTAAAAGTTGTGGCGTCAGTGAGTTATGAGTCAGAGTCTGAACCAGATGCTTCGGCAGTCATTCCACCTAAGACTATCTTTGAGGTGATTCAACATCGAGTCACTAGTGAAGAAAAATGTATTCCATCACAAATAAAAACTTGTCCGAGTGACTTACTCACAGATCAATTAGTTAATATTTGCAACAACACCTATGTGTCAAAAAATGCACTTATATTGCAGCCGCAATGTCGGACGGAACGTGTGGAGACCCTCGTGCTTGGTTATAAAGGGCGCCATGAAGCACTTCAAGAATTGCAAGCTGAGTGGAATGAAAAACCCGATTCTGACAATTTGCTGCAATTAGAATGTCGGTATCGGCTTCCAGGGGAGGAATATCAATCTATCACAAAGGAATTTGGCTATAAACCGAAGTCAGGAGCCACAGATATTCCACAGGAATTGAATCGTAATCTTGTTCTCTATCCAAAAGGTTACTATGAGCGTTCTGGATGTGGCTCACCAACACCTGGCGGACCGACTGACGGTAAAAAAGGGATTCACAATAAAAAATAAGATCTATTTATTGGGCCCCTTATTTATGATAGCCATTTTGGTATTGAGTCATAGTGGCAACGCAAAAGACTCATACCTGTAATCATACCGTGGGCATTCCACCGATGTTTCAAGTGCGGCTGAGATTGAAGAATGTCAGTTCCGTGCACGGTTGAAAAACTTCATAAAGGATAGTTATCAGGGCATTGGACAATTTATTCTTGGAAGTAATTTGGCTCAACCCATTGTCGTGAAATTTACAGAGTCGGTGTTTGGATCAGAAACTCCGATCGAATATAATATGAGTCACTTTTACTTTTGACGCACTTCCGAGGATATAAGCTTTCCCTTGGAGGGCCGGGTCTATTTTGAAATGAGGAACACCCAGGGAGAATTGATTCCGTTTGAAGAGTCGGAAAATGGAAAAACGGTCTTTCTGGATGCAAGGAAATTTCGATTTTATGTTGTTGAGACCAAGAAGAGCTTTGACGAGCGCATGAAAAGGGCTCTTAGAGTGGGTTTGGTGCCAGCTCCAGAAATGCCCTTTATTGCTGTTGCCATTGCAGATATGAATAATCTTTAAATCACATTTTTTGAACGCACGCTTAAGAAACCCTACAGACTTATCAAAAGCGGTATTTGAATAGCCTTTTTTCAGGCTCGCTGGCTGATACATAATATTTGTTTAGCAGTAATTTGCTGAAAAGTTCTAATTCGTACATTAACCTCAAGATACATCCAGCAATTCCCGGAACAGCTCTTTATGTCATGGACATGGCTCATTGAGGGCGTCTTAAGAAAGAACTATTTTTTTCATTCTCGAAGTTACACATCGCGCATAGAATTTAAATAGGTAAAAGGGTTCGATATTTTTTATCGTAAAGTCGAGTTAATGGTATTGGAACTTAATTTGGAAAGCTCTGCCGCATTCGAAGCCTCTTCCAGTTGGCAGGGGCATCCTTTCCCCGGAAGACTCCTGACGACCAACCTCGAAGTCCCCCGTCCAGGGAGCCTTCGGTTGGATTCTGCACCAGTCGGTGGCTTATAATAACTTAACTTCCAAACGTTATTGGCAAGAGAAAAGGTTTCTTCTTGAATTGGCATTTCTGATCGATCAGCTTCAGGAAATGAAGTGCCTACTCTATCAGAAAGCCATTGAAAAAGTTTATTTTAGAAAATCCCGCCTGTGGGAAAAATTAAAGGTCATATTTGAGTTCTTTCCATTGCAGTACCACTCCTGGCGAGAATTTTTGGAGCTTTTCGTTAATCCTCATAGCAAAAGAAAAGAAACTGATTCTGGTTGAAACTAGAAAACAAAAAATCTTGACGAGGTAAAACAAATCCAAAACGTAAACTGTTCTGAGAAATGAATTTTTCAGAAAAAGGTATGCCGCTGTCTAGCTGTCAGCAAAAAAGTGCCTCGCCCTTTTTCTAAAAAGAAATTTTCATTAAAACCCCATAGTTTCACTTTTAAATAGAACCTATTGAGGACGTTCCGGGAATTACTGAGATACATCAAGCCCAATTATCAATAGGTTACACTTTTTTGATGGAGACCCACACTCCCGAGTAATACTTGAGCACCTGACGAACTATTTGCGAGGAGGCGAACTGCACTTTTTTAAATAATCTCAAACTGAAACAAAAAAGATCGCCCTTTTTTGGGAGGACTGCGGCACTTCTTTTGCAGATCTAAGAGGTGAGGAGCAACTAAAGAAAAGAGGTTTCTTATGAATTCGAAAATTTTAATTGCTCTTGTGCTGACATCAGTAACAAGCTTTGCGGAACCATCTGGCACGAAATTTTTGCCAGTCAATCCAGAGGAGCAAACCACATTTGGCGCGCTTGCTCAATCTTCAATGAGACTTTTTTTTAACAAAAATGTTGAAATTGCCGATCGATCAAAGCTTGATTCAGGTAAGCACACTGCCCTAAAGCTCCCAGTGAACAAGATCTTATTTGTTACCTATTGGAACAGAATTTTGCGAGTCATAAAATGAAAGTAACAATTGCCAAAACCCAAAATAACAAATTCTGGACGGAAGTTTCGAGCGTGCCTGACTATAAAGATAGTATGGTCGAGGATAGCTTAGAGGCATTGGCTGAGCAATTGGGTGCAGATTCAATAGCTGTAAGTGAGAAATTCAGATTAAGCAAAGTATTTCGGTCACCTAATGGGACCTCATTAAAGCTATATTGTTTTGGTAGCATCCGTTACGATAGGGGCCAGATGAAGAAGAAAGAATTTACTGAAAGTTGTAGTGCTTCAAATTGGAAAATTGAACTAACAGAAAAATATGGTCAAATATGTGCACCGCCAGTAGCCTACAGCGAAGTTATTGATGCTTTTAAGAAAGCCGGCATTGACATCGGAATAAAGACTGCACAGCCTGTCAACGTGATCCTCTCTGAAGATAAAGGACAGTATTTTCCGGGAACAGAAACAGGTATGATGTAGTATGCATGCAACACTCAGGTGGTTATGCATAGCATTTTTTTTGTTCCCCATGTTGAATGAATCGGCGTCGGCTACGCTAAACGCCTGCTTAGAAGTCATTATTAAATACGAAAAGTTTGATCCAGAAGCCATTTTATCAAAGTCGAATCTGGACCCGAATGACTTTCGGTTCAAGTGGAGCAAGGCTAAGAGAAATCGAGTTCTCAATGTTTCTTATAAAGGCCAAATGATTCTGCTGATTGCAATCAAAGAGTGGGACGAGCGTTTGAATCCATACTACGTGATTTTTGTAGAGCCGATGAAAGGGTTTGATGGCGATCCAAATTTTTTTAAAGGTAAAGGTGTTGGAAAGATAGCTTATGCTGTCACGCTTTGGTTAGCTCATAAAGATGGTGTGATTGTCACCAACGATTACAATGATGGGTATGGCGGAGGGTTGTCTGGGTCATCGCCCGAAAATTCAAGAGTGTGGTATAGTTTACAACGTTACGGTCTCGCACAAAAGCCATCCTTCATTCCTAATTCGCATATTTTTGTTCCGATGATCGATCTGACTTCGGTGGAGATTGGTAAGTGGAACGAAATTGAAAAGTTCATTTCTGATAAAACTGAGTTCGCCGAATTCGACCAAGACTGGGTGCCAGAGTAAGGTCTGGCTCCGGCTTATGTCCTGATTTTTCCAAAGTGTTTAAGTTTAGAACACTGTTGCCGATAGGTAGTTGAGTCTCATGAGAGAATTGCTCACAAGGAGGAACAGGATGTTCATTCAAGGAAATCTTCAAGTAGTATTTGATGCTTTGTACGAAATGGGAATTATCAACCCTACATTGAAAGCAGATTGGGCTCCAGCTGATAAAGCGATGAAGCGCAATCCGCGCCTTTTGCAAGAAGTGGTTCACACCGTGAATCAAAGCAAAGGAAACGTCCAAGATATCATTGCAGGTTTGAAAAAATTTGATCAGGAGACTCTGATGTTTTTAGCCATGGAGGTCGCCCGTGAGTTTGTGGATTATGAAGATCGCAAAGTTATTCACTAAACATAACGTAGTTATGATTGGAATGTTCCTAGTTAGTCTAAAGACTTCAGCATGGGACGTTGATTTATCGAGAAGAATCAAGAATGTTGAAAGTAAGGTTGTTGATGAACTTCGTTGGCCAGCAAGTTTAAAGCCTGCCGAAGAACTCTTTTCTGAAACTCCCGTTCAACAAATGTTTAGTTCTGTGGAGCCAGCTCAGTCCATTTCGATCCTTAACACTGAAAATGGTTTTGTACCCGATACGATTCGTATTCGCAAAGATGGAAACTACAAAATCTTTGTGGCAAATGTGAATGAAAAAAATAAGAACGCGAGTTTCATCCTTGAAACATTTGGGCAGAACCACGGCACCTATTTTGGAAAGCCAAAAAATTTTGAACTGTCCGCAAAAGTGAATGGAATTTTCACGTTCCTTTGCCCGGAAACTGGGGCTCAAGGGAAAATCATCGTATTTTCAGACAAAGAAGTTCCAACACCTGTTGCTGTGTCTCAGACTGAGGTTAATAAGTGAGCGACGATAGCAATAGTACTGCCAGAGAAGCCATTAAAAATTTTCTAGGACCTATCGGTTATCTACTCGACGATGCCACGGTTTCGGAAATTCTTGTCAATGGTCCCGAGGAGATTTTTGTTGAACGCAAAGGCAAACTCCAGCGTATCACTGAAGCTCGTTTTCGCAGCGAAGACGATTTGCTGGCAGCGATTAATAGTATTGCTCAACGCGTAGGTCGAAGAATCAACGAACAAGAACCTCGCCTTGATGCTCGTCTTGATGATGGATCGAGGGTTGCGGCAATAATTCGGCCATGCTCTCTCAAGGGGCCTGCCTTAAGTATTCGTAAGTTCACTCAATCAACAATTGGCTTAAAAGAGTACGTTGAGATGGGCGCGGTTTCTTCCGATGGTGCACAATTTTTAAGTATGGCCATGTATCTCGGAAAAAACATTCTCGTGAGTGGTGGTACAGGTTCTGGTAAAACAACTCTGCTGACATTGCTATGTAATTTAATTCCAAATGGTCAGCGGATTATCGTGATCGAAGATGCTCACGAATTAAAAGTACATTATGAGCACGTGCTATTTTTAGAAACTCGCCATGCCGATGCCATGGGTAAAGGTGAAGTGAGTATGAAGGATTTGCTTAAAAGTAGTCTTCGCCTTCGACCCGATCGCATCATTGTGGGAGAGGTTCGTTCTAGCGAAGCCCTTGAGTTGATTAATGCCATGAATACCGGTCACAAAGGCTGTTTGGGAACGATTCACGCGAACTCCCCAGCCGACGCCATCGTGCGATTAGAGGCCTTAGCTCAAGGGGGAGATGCTAAAATCAGTGAGAAAGCACTTCGCTATCAGGTGAGTTCTGCCATTGATATGATTGTACAAATTTCACGCTTAAGTGATGGCTCTAGAAAAATCACTGAGATTGCAGAAGTGCGTGGTTTTTTGCCAGATGGTACCTATGATGTTGTGCCTATTTTTAAATTGTCACGGCTAACCCGAAAACCTGATGGCAAACTCGAGGGGCGATTAGATACGACAGGTGAGGTCCCCACATTCATGGATGAAATCATCGACAACAAATTGCCTTTTCCTAAGTCAAAGTTCCAAAGACCATCGGTAAAGGCTGGAGCCTAAAGTGTAGTTAGCTCATGATGATGGCAAAATAGGCAAAGTTGGGGCTGCCTTGGTCGCCATTGCTGGTGGCTTTTTGAGGCATAACGCTAAAAGTCATTCAGCTTACTAAGGCATATCTTTTCGCTCTTAAGTCGATTACTACCTGTAGTGCAGTGTATTTCAGTAGTAAGATAACGAACTCCATTCTTAGTTACCTTGATGACCGAGGGTATGACACATCAACGGTATTAGATCGTATTGATTTTCCGGAAGAATTTTTACGAGACCCTGCCTATTGGGTCAAAGCCGAACAGATGGAATCCTGGCTGCACCTTTTTGTTGAGAACTACCAACCAATCGAAGGCACTGATTTGCTTTTAGAGATTGGTAGCAAAATACATGAAATCAAATCTTGGGGTGTTCTTGATAGTGTATTGCGAATGATGCCGCGGCCTCAGGAAATTATGAATCAACCGGAGCGGTTTTTGAGCTATTTTATTTCGCCAGCACCTCCCATCGCTCATTTGCGACGAGATATGTATCATGTGGCCTTTGATTTACCGATCTCCACGGAGCAGTTTCCTCTCACAACTAGTTTTTTGAAAGCGGTGTTTTCCGTATTGCCTTGCTATGTGGGGCAGTTGCCGGCGCGCTGCGAGTGGACCGATATCCACTTCCGTTTGGAATGGTCGCCTGAGACTGAACAACTCCTACCTGTTGAAGATCCACATGGGCATCGCATTAGCCCTGAACTCATGCAGTCAATCATCGAGCAACTCGAGCAGAATCAACGTATTCTCGAAAAACGTAATGAAGAGTTGGTTATCAAAAACGAAGAGTTGGAAAAGGCTCATCAAGAATTGCGTGAACACATGAAAGCACAAGTGTTTAATGAAAAGATGAAGGGACTATCTGAATTCGCCATTGTTATAGCGAAGGATTTAGGAACGCCTGCTGATGTGCTCGCAAAGGAAATTCAAAAAGTCCAAGACTACATGGTGCGAGCACAGCAAGTAATCACTCTGATGAGTGGTTTAGATAAAAACTCAAAAGTGTTAAATGAGATACTTCGACGCGTTGACTGGGATCATGTGAAGGATTCTTTTCAGGGTTCATTGAAACGTAGCGAAGAAGCATTAACATCCATTCGAAAATTAAGTAATGAACTTCGTAAGGGGAGTCAGGAGACTTTGAAGGCGTTAGCCGATTCCAAAGCTCAACGCTCTTCTTCTACTGCCAATTTGGAAATTTAGGAGGTCAGTATGTCAAAGATCACATCAATTCGCGGTCGAGAAATTTTGGATAGCCGTGGAAATCCTACGGTTGAAGTTGAAGTTGTGACCGCTGCAGGATTCAAGGGCCGCGCGGCTGTTCCATCAGGAGCATCAACTGGAGCTCACGAAGCAGTTGAACTGAGAGACGGTGATAACACACGTTATTTGGGTAAGGGTGTCCGCACAGCAGTGACCCACGTTAATCATCGCATGGGACCTGAGCTTGTCGGTATTGAAGTTACCGCTCAAGGGCTCATCGATAAGTTATTATTGGATCTCGATGGAACTGAAAATAAGGGCAAATTAGGCGCGAATGCAATTCTTGGTATTTCATTGGCTGCTGCGAAGGCCGCCGCGCAAGAATGCAACCTTCCACTTTATCGTTATGTTGGAGGAGCTCAAGCGCGCAATCTTCCAGTTCCATTAATGAACGTTTTGAACGGTGGCGCTCATGCGAACAATGGTCTTGATGTACAAGAGTTTATGATTGTACCGTTGGTTGGCGGTAAGTTCAGCGAGTCGCTCCGTGCAGGTGCAGAAGTATTCCATACCCTCAAAAAGATCTTAGGCAAGAAAGGTCTTTCTACAGCGGTAGGTGATGAAGGTGGTTTTGCTCCAGTGCTGAAATCCAACGAAGAAGCGTTGAAACTTTTGATGGAAGCCATTCAACAAGCTGGTTACCAACCAGGAAAAGATATTGGCTTAGCACTCGATGTGGCGGCTACGGAACTTTACGACAACGGCCAATATTCTTGGGAGGGCAAGAAAATTCCAGTAGAGCAATTAGTTGATATTTACGCTCGCTGGTCCAGTGAATACCCAATGGTTAGCATCGAAGACGGTCTTTCAGAAGATGATTGGAATGGCTGGAAACTTATTACCAATAAACTCGGTAAAAAAATTCAGTTAGTAGGTGATGATTTGTTCGTAACAAATCCAAAGCGTCTTGAAAGAGGAATTGCGGAAGGAGTGGCGAACGCACTTCTCGTGAAAGTTAATCAAATTGGTTCATTGAGTGAAACGATGGAAGCCGTTTCGTTGGCTCAACGTCATAGCTATCACACCGTAATGTCTCATCGAAGTGGTGAAACTGAAGATGTGACCATTGCAGACTTGGCAGTCGCTTTGAACTGTCAACAGATCAAAACTGGAAGCCGTTGCCGAAGCGAAAGAATCGCAAAGTACAATCAACTTCTTCGCATTGAAGAAGAGTTGGGTGCGAGTGCTCAGTATTGGGGAACTAAAGCTTTTAAAGCATAGAGATAAGTTTTTGAAATCAAAAAAAGGGGTTCACTTGGAACCCCTTTTTTATTTTATAAAATAGGTGGATGTGATGGAAATTACCGAGTTAAAAATTACTGATTCTGTAGTTGGTTCAGGAAAAGAAACTGTTAAAGGCGCTTTAATCAGCTGTCATTATGAGGGGTTCCTGGAAGACGGTACTAAATTCGATTCGTCTTTGGATCGTGGACAACCAATTCAATTTGTGATTGGTACAGGACGCGTGATCAAGGGATGGGATCAGGGGTTAATGGGAATGAAGGAAGGTGGCAAACGCACTCTTCATATTCCATCTCAATTGGCTTATGGCGATAGACAGATGGGTCCGATCATTAAGCCGAATTCTAATTTAATTTTTCATGTGGAACTACTAGAAGTTCGCACTCGCGACTAATACCTTTTCCATTTAGTTCGTAGCCCATCGTTGGCTGCTTCGTCGGCTTGGTCTACTTTCTAACTAGAAATGGTATAATACCAGTTTCATTTAAGGCCGTGCCTCATTCTTGATGGCACGGTCTATGGTTTAACTTGAGCAATTACTTCATACTGAGGCACCTGTTTTGTTTAAAGGCGGGCGCCGTTCTTTATCTAGATTCTGCTGAAAAAGGCCAACTTCTGCGTTGGTTTCGCTTCATCTCTCACTCAACGTAGGGGAACTACGCCTCGTTCGATTTGAAGCTTGCCGCCTTGAATTTGGCTCTTTTTCAGCAGAATCTATCTATTTATTTTTCGGCATTGCAAGTATGTGACTATCAAGTGGCACAAAAAGAGAAACACATATTCGGTGCAACGATCTGACTCCCGCCATTCAGGGAGTATTTTACACCGGACCAAAATTACTGATGCATTGCGCTATCAATTCGTTTTGCTACTTTGCCTCGAAAGAAAACTCGACCTTTGGAGGGTCCTTGGGTTTTTAGCTGAACTTGGATACTCAGGGAAACAGAAATCAAGCAAAATTGAAAGGGTATGAATACTATTGGGGATAAAATATCGAATTTACTGGAGCGGCCTTTTCGAGTCATTGGCATTTGTTTTTGTTTATTGATGATCGGGATAGTATTTGATGGGTCTTTATGGAGGCTTTATCATATTCATCAGAATAAAGAGTTGCTGGAGACTAAAATAAACGAAGAAAATAACAAGATAGAAATGATAAAACTTCAATTGGGCCAGTTAAAAAATCCAGCGTTTATCGAGAAGCAGGCCCGGGAGAGATTGGAGTTTTTGGAAAAGGATGATCTTCTGTTTGTTTTTTCTGAAGATTGAGTTATGAGAGCGAGTACCACGAATTCTGATTCGTGGTTTCAGAGGTGTGAGTAAGTATGGAATGGACTAAAGAACGAGTCAGAGAATTAAGATTGCGAATGGGATGGAGCCAATCTGATCTTGCCCGGCATCTTCAGGTCGAAGTTGGCACAGTGAGCAAAATAGAAAATGGACTCCATGTTGACTTTGATTGTGTGAGGTCTCGATTGATACTATTTTGGCGTCAGGCGGATTCTCTTTCTGAGGAAGTTCACTACTCTGCATTGGCCGAAAAAATGATCGAAGACAATAATCTCAGCCAGCTTTTCCAAAGTGAACTACACGATAAGTATATCGAATAAATCATTAAAACCATTTTGGATTCGCGGCCCTAAATTCTTTCGCTATCAGCAAAGTTTCTACAGTATCGGCTATTCCGCTATGTTCTGTTTTTTAACCATCCACAATTTTCTGAAATATCTCACTTCAAAGGCACTTCTAAACAAAGTGCATTTGAGCGGTACATAATTGAAATAAAACTAAAGTTTCTTACAAATTATTGAGGCTGTTTTTCCAATGAGCCAACCTATTTCCGGATTATTAGGGTCTGTTGATAAAGTTCCTGTCATCAAAAATTTGAGGTCATTCCGTGCCATGCCTCTTTCATAGTTATAACCTCGAAATTGAGCTGTTAGGTAAGATATTACTGGGTCAACATCAGTTTTAGCACGACCGCCAGGATACATAGTTGCGCTTTCCAGTTGGTTAGTTTTACCAAATACATCTCTCATTATTTCCCCAAATTTTACTGCCCCTGAAGAGGTCGGCAGAATAAACTCTGTTGTAAGTGATCCAGTATTATTTTTATTTCTAAGTAATAACTGTTTTCCGCCCTCCAAATAAATAACCATAAAGCATTTATTCTCAGCATAGAGAGCTTGTGTAGCGATTGTTAATGCAAGAATTAAGAGAATTTTCATTTGTTTCCTCACTTAGAGTTGGTTGCCTGAAACTAAAAGGAAGCAATCTTTGTTCCATAGTATAAAGCTGATTCTTTTTGATAAAATGAATCACAATAAAACAGATAATGTTACTATATGGGAAGTTAGCTGTTGAAATTCTTATTATTTGATCAACAAAAATTTAACATTATTTTTTAAGACATTAGGCCTATCTGTATCGGTATGAATCGAAACCTAAAATAGCTCCCCCCCCGTGTTTTGATTGAGGATTTAATGGGGGAGGTTGGTCTTTAATTTACAGGCTCGCCTCCTTTCGACGACTTTCCGCTCCAAAATGAGATAGCTCTATTTTTCGACTTGAGATCAATAGTTTGAAGCAGAGTCATCTGCACAACGATCTGAAAATCTGCCACCTAATTGAGATGCTCTATTCACTAAAGTTGCGATTCCTTCTCGTGGTACGATAAAAGCTGTTTCGAAAGTGATATCTGGTGGTATTTTTTGCTCTATTATGTTCTTGGCAAGACTCAAAGTCTCCGAGTTTATTCATCGGATGACGGCAAGTATTGAATGAGCGTCCAATAGCCTCAGATTGACAGTCGTTTTTGACATGAACAACTAAATGAGTCTCCATCTGAAAATCAATGGCATAAAGATCATTCGAGATCAAAAACACCGACGATAATGAGAGACAAAGATCAAAAAACGCATATGCCGCTTTGTAAGTTAAAAATTGTGAGGTGGTCTACTGCAGAAGTTATACAAGCTTTAAATCCATACAAATTTTATTTGATTGGGGCTAAGTCCAAAATCTCAGACGACTTTTCCACAAAAATGGACTTAGTACATTTTGCTGATTGAGATTTAACTCTAATTAGTCGTTAAGTTGCTGAATGGTCCAGGCCTCTAAAGAGTCAATGTCTTG
>CAZYOE010000037.1:0-33858 GCA_964648725.1 uncultured Pseudobdellovibrionaceae bacterium
TTAAACTCGACGAAAATCTAGACACTCATTCACTTTTTTGATGGAGAATCCACCCCTCGGGCGGTACTTTTTTTGCATCAGAAACTAAATAAGGAGACTGCCATAAATGATGCGACCAACGACCCACTTCATTATCATCATCCTTTTCTTGATTACGACCTCCCTGGGATTTGCCGATGCCCAAGGTTTTATGACCGTCAAAAATGCGCGAGAATTTGTGATTTCTTTTTTGACTGGCAGTGGTGGAAGTTCAGCTGACAACTTCACAAAGGCTTCCGATGACGTATTACTTGCGGCTTTTTTTTCTAAACTTGAAAAGTCGCCTGGCAAAACCATACTGTTCACGGACATTGATGATACACTTCTTGAAGCGAAATACATTTTTACTACTTCTAAATATTTTAAGTTTAAAATTCCGCAACGCCGCAAGGAGCTTCGCAGCCAATTTCCTGACCTGAGTGATGATGAAATCGAAAAGATTATTGACGACGAATTCTGGAAGTACGTCACTCAATTTAAAGATGTACAAGTCCTAGATCCCTTTTATCTTAGAATCATTCACGGTCTCCAAGAGCGAGGTCATTTGACTTTAGCTCTCACTGCACGGCCCGAGAATTTGCTTCCTGACACTCAAGATCAATTCAAGCAAGTTGGCTTAGTACTGGGCAAGAACTTACCAAATACTATGAAAGTCCATCATCCCGGGGTTTTATTCTCGCCGAAGTCTGGTAAAAAAAGCACCAAAGGTCAGATGCTCTTTAACTTTATGCTGTCGTTAAAGGAGAACACCAGTTCTGACCAGCAATTCTCAAACCTCTTCTTTTTTGATGACAATCAGCCTGATATCGATGCGGTTGTCGAAAGTATCAAGGCCAATGCCGAACACTTTGAAGACTTGCACTCAGTTGTCGTAAAAACTATGGCGGCGGAGTACTTTTCCCAAGAGCGCAATTATGAACAAAACCTTGAACGAATCGGTGATATTCAGTTAGCAGATTATTTAAAAACTGGAAAAAACCTTTCCAATGAAGAAGCTCTACAGCAAGCACAAACCCAATCCCATCACGCACCTTTACTGCCCTCTCCGCGCAAAACCGATTATGATTTTTTAACGAGTCGATCAATTTTTGGTTTTAGCGACAGGAGTAACGATCAACAGTTAATTTCTCAAGCTCGAAAGTTGGTAGGAGTCTCGGATCCTTCCAGACTGGCTGAAGCTATTTCAATTGGCGAAAACTACAAGTTGATTTTGCAATGGATGGAAAAGGATCTGCAGAATTATCTTGAAAACTTCGATCATTTATTCCAAGCCAAATTAGACCGAATCAAGGCCCATGAAGACCAGCGTCGCATTGATATGGAGACCTGGCTGAAACCAATGCTAGAGAAATTACAGCAAAATCCCAAGGACCAACTTTTAAACGAGGAAATCGGGCGACTAACCAACGAGCTTAAACCTCACGGGTTCACGCAAGAATATCTTGATGCCAATGACTTTATTAATAAGTTCGTTGGCGAAAAAGGCAAAATTCTCAAGATGGCTCCGAGCGTACAAGACATTGAAAAGATGAATCGACCCGGCAAAAAAACTCTCTACGTCGACACTTGGGCTGTTCCCTTTTTTAACACAGGCACTCAATCAAAAGAAGAAGCCAAAGAAGGAGTCAAAAAATCTCTAAAGGCCTTCAAGGAAACTAACTACACTCAGGATATTTCCTTTCGACAGTTTACCGAATTAGCAGCCATGTTTGCACGCCCAGAGTTTGACGACGTCAGACGGTATAAAATGAAACTGTTTCCTTCGGCTCAAAATCAGACTCAATTTAAAAATGAACGTAGCGATGCCCTAATTGCCGGTAGGCATTTTCCTGAGGAGACTTTTATTTTTGTGATAGATGAGGTTGGTTTAGATCCGCTCAGTTATACGTTTGGACTTCGAACACATGCCTTAGGATTTATCAGTCACACGGTCGGTAATGCCCTCGCCGATGGCCGCATCTTTACCGGCCCGGCGGATTTTATGGAACACGATTACTCCCATGCCTTTTTTAATCTTTCTGGCCTCATCCCCGGAACCCCTCTAGATTGGCAACGTATTCATGAAGAATTTTTCGATCTCAAGGCTCGAGAACCTGACCCCGCCCTTCGCAGAATGATGAGCCTAGTTTATTTCCATCTTACCCATGAAAGCGGCTTCAAAACACTGATGCCAGACCATGACGGCACCTCGATAGATCCCAACGCCTATTCAAACCTTATTACTGACATTCGCGAAAAAACTCGAATTCGATTTTACTATGACTGGCTTGTTGAAAGCCCCACCTTTAAAGGAAAATTTGATGATTACTTGGAACTTGGCTTTGCAAAAGTGAGCCCATTTTTTAAAGAGAGAATAAGTGGATTACTTCAGCGGCGCAGTATTTCTAATGGAGTTGAAAAACGTTCGTCAATTGAAAGTTGTCGTAAGAGTCTTCAATAAATTCGAGGAAGGGAGGGAGGACGGAAGAGTGAAATGCATTTAAAAGATAACTTTAAGCAAATTTTGGTTCCATTTTTTCATGGCCTTTGGCACACCTGCCTTAAAGTGGCTTTATTTGATAAGAAGTGATCGCTCTATCGATCTCCCAACTTCAAGTTTAACATCGGGAGCCAAAACGGAATCAACAATCGAAGCCGTTTTTTTAACAATGGTTCCTGCCCCTAATACTGCAAATCCACCAACATCAGCGGTAGGATCAATTTTACTTTCAACGTGTTTTAAAATCTTCGCTTGGGGCCGTTGTTGAAGTTCCATTTTCAGGTCAAGATCCTTCTGCATATTAAGAAGGAAAGCATTTCCCGCTTGAATCAAATCAATTACTGATCTCGTCGCGTGCAAATAATCTTCAAGAGATCCTGTTTCAAACCATTCACAGTCAATGGTAAAGACACTCACGCGCTCGCCCTCGGCTAAGGCTGCTTTTAAAACGTCATGTAAAATATTAGAAGGCTGCTCTCTCAATCGCGAAAAGATCCGTTCTTTAAAATACATCGGGCCAATAAAATGAAGGGGAGTGAGTTCCTCATTGACTTCAGGACGAACGTTGCCGAACCCAAGAACCTCCCCTGCTTTATCCACCCAAATGGCCCCAAACTTTTTTCCCGCTTCTGGATGCTTCATCACCATTAGTGTCGCAAGGCTGGACGATGCCTTTCCCGCTTGTTGAAAAGCTTTCATTATTTCGGGGTTTGAAGGAATTATCACTTCATCCGCGTTCATGGCAATGAAGTCTCCCGCTCCTGACAAAAGCTTTTCCGCCTTGGCCATGCCCCCGGCACTGCCTAGAAGGGTAGGCTGCTCATCGGAAAATTCCACATCCACCCCAAACTTGGTTAGAGCAACACCAACCTTATGCACCTCTGCAGGTAAATGATAAGTGTTTATAACCACTCTGTTAGGGTTTAAGCATCTGGCTAAATAAAACGAATAATAGAGCAAGGGCGCCCCACAGAATGGCAGTGCCGGTTTGGGCAGCACCTCGGTATGTGGCCGAAATCGAGTGCCTTCACCCGCCGCCAACAAAAATAAGTTCATAGCTTTTCCTCAGACCAATCGTAAGCTCCGCTTTCATTGAGAGCCTTCGCTAGCACCGAGAATTCTGGCAACTTCTCCATCCCTGCTTTCACTCTGTGCATTGTCGCATGAATGTACTTCAAGTAACGTCGATCTTGTCTTAACATCCAAAAGCTAGCAAAGCTTCCCACAGCCTTTAATAAACGTTGGAGCGATTGAACCTCGTAGAGATAATCAAACTCCCCTTTATTCCACTCTTTATTAAAATCCGCCTTTGCGCGATAGAGATAATAATCTAGGAGTTCAGTCTCTAAGGATTGTGGAATGGGTACATAGGCATCTCGCAATATTGAAACCAGATCGTATTGTACCAAGCCCATTCGGGCATCTTGGAAATCGATAACATGAACCTTATTTTGATAAACCATGATATTTCGTGAGTGATAATCGCGGTGCTGAATATACTTTGGGCTATTAGCTAATATTGTTGTCAGCTTAACAAACTCCTGCTCCAGCTCACTTGATCTCCCCTGATAATTTAAGATCCCTTCAAAAAAATGTTTTCGAGTCCAATTTAGTTCCCAACTCAGCTTTTCAACATCAAATTCAAAATTAAATGCTACACATGGCGATTTATCTTTGGAGGCTATTAGGTGAATCTTTAATAGTTCATCGATAGCCATGCGATAATATCCAAGGGTTCCATAAGGATTCCGAGTTTTAAAAAACTCTTGCTCCAACGTAACGTCTCCCAAGTCTTCATATAAAATAATACCAAATTCTCCTGAATAGGCGACGACTTCAGGAACCAGAACATGATTCTTTTTAAAATGTCGCTGAACGCTTAAAAGTGAGTAAGATTCTGGATCGTAAGGCTCCCATTCCATTAAAACCCACGAGTGAGTGCCAGAAACTAGCCGCGAGTATCTGCGCGACGAAGCATCTCCGGCCAATGGAATCACATCAAAAGTTCCGTTCATTAAACGACCTGATAAGATTTCAAGGATATAGTTTTTTAATTTATCATTCATTGTCCCCACCGCAGCCAAGATCCCCGTCTGAAAGTTAAGAGACTATTTTTCTTAAATCAAAGCTTTTTCATCTTTTGACGGACGATCTTCGACTTCAAAGAGCATCTCTAATACTTCTTGTAAGCGCAAGTAATCCTTTGGCATTTGATCCACGAAAACGGAAGCTTCCGAAAATAATGCTGCAATTTCTGGTTCAATTGACTTCTCTTTAAGATAGTCTGATAGGGGACGATAACTGCCTACTATCAAATGGGGCCGCAAAGCTTGCGGTAGGCGGCCCAAAGTGAGCAGCTGTTGTCCTTCTTGGGGGGAAAGCTCAAATATATCTCGAACATAAATACAAATTTCCGCTAAATCTTCCATATCATCAGTGTTCCAATGCGCAATTCCCGCATCGGTCCAAGGAACGAGCGACCAAGAACCCAGTACTTCTTGAATGTGTGTGGCTAATTTATGGCGAGCCTCAAAGCCCCCACCCACGAGGTTTATGGAGAATTTTTTCCGATCTTTAGTTTCATCAGATTCCATTTTATTAAGAGATTCGCTGGCATCTAACAATGCTGAACCAACTTTATGAAACATCACTTGAATTGCATTCAAATCCTGAGCAGCAAGAGATCCACCTTGCTTAACTTTGATAGCACCTAAAAAGTGATCGCCCGCAAACAATGGGACCAATAGGTCTCCGTTGCTATTCAAAATGAATTCCTTCCCTAAATAATCAGCACTCATTGCTGGTGTAAAACTTATGTTCCTATGATAACGCTTCTCGATAAGCCGACTAAACGCTGTCCATACCCGGTGATTAAACTGCTCTCTCACTGATTTCATGTTGAACTCCCAATTAACGCACAATAGTAGCAAACTATCCACAAACAGACTGACGCCAATCTGTTGGTTGGCCATTAATACAAGCTTTGTGCCATTATTTTTGCAAACCCGCGAAGGCTAGAGTGCCTTATTTTTGAATTGAGCGTCCCATAGTTAGTCCAGCGACACCCAATTTTGTCGCTGTATAAAACTTCCTCAAAGTTATCTATTAGAACTATTTATAAATAGAAGTTACTTATTTCTCTTAATTTTAGCTGACCCCAACCTTTCTAATAGCTTAAATTAAAGAATATATTTGAAAGGGATTTCAGAATGTCCATCGATAATACCAATTTAAGTCGATTTGAAGTTATTGACTTTCATGTTCATGTTTACCCGCGCTTGCCCTGGCCCGCGCCTGTTGAGCCACTTCGTCATCAAATCACCCGGCTTGTGCGTCCTATCTCTAAACTCCAGCAAAATGCACAAACTTGGCTGCGTTGGTTACCCCAGAAAATGCGCCCTCTGACCGATGAACTCGGAGTGCCTATGGTATTGCCTCATTTAATAGTTGAGTCTGATATCTTTGACCTCGAACGCGAAATGCAGCGCGAAGGGGTTTCAAAGGCCATTGTGGTTCCTCATCCGCCACTCATAAGTAACGACTTCGTGTTTTATGAGTCCAAACGTGTTGAAGGTTTGATTCCAGCCGCTTTTATTGACCCTGAGACCATGAAATCCGCCGCAGATCTAGAGGCTTTCTATAATAGAGGGGTCCGCTTGTTTAAAATCAACCCCCTTCAGTCAGGGGTACCGGCTGAAGCCCCCTTTTATAAGGAGTTTCTATCCTATTTGAATTCAAAAAGCGCCGTTGTACTATTACACACCGGCTCTATTGCTTCCCATATGTTTAAGCTACCAAAGGCGGGAGACATTTCGGAATATGAACCCTGGTTTCGAGAGTTTCCAAATATCCGCTTTGTAGCGGCCCATATGAATTTTCATGATCCTGAGGCTGCGATGCTTATGGCCCAAAAATACAATAATCTTTATTTACTGACCTCTTGGCAACCTGCTGAGACTTTAAAGCAGGCTATTCGAGTGGTTGGGGTTGATAAAATCCTTTTTGCCTCGGATTGGCCGCTCCTGGGCGAAAATATCCGCACGCAAAAAGAGCGCCTTTTGTCATTATTTGAGAGCGGTGACCTCAATGAAGAAGATTTGACCGCTATATTCTCAGGTAATGCAAAAAAATTATTGAACTAACAAAAACTTCCGGCCCAATTTTCAAGTGAAGTTGCAATCACATTGTCAATCAGGCCTATGAATGAATTGTATTTATCTATTCAAAAATTGCAGTTCCTGTAGTTGTTGGCAATCTTGGGGCACTAATAACAGGTAACTTATCACTCAACGAACCTAAAAAGGCAGCAATAGAATTCAATTCACCTTCATCAATTGTACGGTTCAACTGCACCTTTGCCATGATCCGAATTGCTTCTTTCAAATCATTGACGGACCCATTATGAAAATAAGGAGCCGTCATCGCCACATTTCGTAATGATGGCACCCTATAAGTAAACTTATCCGATTCAATCTTGGTTACTTCAAATCGACCCAGATCTTTACTAAACCTGTATTTTGATTCAATTGTTGCATCCGGAAATACAGGAAACTTCATATAGAAGCCTGTTCCTACTTTGGTGGCCGGTCCGGAAAAATTAGCACCACTGTGACAAGTAACACACCCCATTGAGTTGAAAGTATCAAATCCTTTCTTAGCTTCAGGACTCAAGGCTGTTTTGTCACCTTTAATGTACCGATCATAAGCACTGTTTTTAACAACTAGTGTCTCTTCGAAACTAGCAATTGCTTCGGCCACGTTCTCAATTGTTAACGAATCCTTATCTGAGTAAATTTTCTTAAACTCCTCAACGTAACCGGGTATTGATTTGAGCCTGTTAACGACAGCTTCATGACTTTCCATTCCCATCTCTATGGGATTAGTCAATGGTCCCTTCGCTTGATCTTTGAGAGTAGCCGCACGCCCATCCCAGAACTGTACCGTGTTTAAGGCGGCATTCCAAACTGTGGGAGCGTTTCGCCCACCTAATTGACCACGAATTCCTACTGAGGTTGGGCGACTATCATCACCACTCAAAGAAACGTTATGGCAAGAATTACATGAAACATTGGCCGTCTTCGACAGTCGAGGGTCAAAGAACAATTTCTTCCCAAGTTCGACTTTCTCCTTATTGGGAGCTGCTCCAAATAAATTCAGTGTGTTAAACACAATTATGAGACAAGACGCAAAAATATGTTTTCTCATTCTACACCTCTCTTTAGGGAGAATATTTACCTTCTCGAGTAGCCAAGTCATCTAAATTTTTTTTTAAAACTGACCGACTATGATTACTCTCGTTTTATTCAAATAAATCTCTCAACAAAATTCATTTAATACCGACAACCTTTAAAAAGAGCCAAATTCAAGGCGCCAAGCTTCAGATCGAACGAGGTGTAGTAGGGCGGGGTTTCCCCTCTGTGAAGGGGTGCCCACGTTGAGTGAGAGATGAAGTGAAGGCAACGCAGAAGTTGGACTTTTTCACCGGAATCTACTTAGACTTCTCTGCTCTGGCATTGGACATGATTGGAAAATCTCGTCGCAGTGGAAAACAAATGTAACCTTGCCATCTTCAAGGATGGCGGATGTTGCCCCCCTCGCTGTATTTAGGTTTAGGAGTCACCTATGGACCCTAAATTCAATGTCGTAAGGTTTTGTCAGGCCGAGGCCGCAACCCCCAAGGCGACTGAGGCTTACTTCCCGTAAGCAGCAAGGAGTCCGAGTGGGGTGAGAACGAAGGGCTGGCAAAAGCTAACGGCATTGACCCCAAATTAAGATTGTACTCGGACCTTTAATGTTATAGATCCGAAGGTGGCCGGGTCCCACACAATTGCACTCGCATCGAACCCCGCTAGGTCCGGAAGGAAGCAACGGCATTTGCGAGTCGATGTGCTGTGGGTCGCCCGGCCACTTTTTTTCAGTCAGCCGGTTTAGAGAGGTCGATCAATTGTCGTACCAAGTTATAGCGCGTAAGTGGCGTCCCCAATCTTTTTCTGAATTAGTGGGCCAAGAGCATGTTTCCCAAACCTTGGTGAATGCTCTCAAGGCTCACCGGATGCCCCATGCCATTTTGTTCACCGGCCCCCGCGGAACAGGTAAAACATCTTCCGCTCGTATCTTAGCTAAAAGCCTCTGCTGCTCAAATGCCCAAGACTTTGTTCCTTGTCATACCTGCCCTAATTGTATTGATATTGCGCAGGGGCGTCATGTCGATGTTATCGAAATCGATGGAGCCAGCAACAATGGTGTCGATGCTATTCGTGAACTCCGTGAAACTGTTGGCTATATGCCCTCCTCCGGGAAGTACAAAATCTATATCATCGATGAAGTGCACATGCTTTCCACCAGTGCCTTCAATGCACTTTTAAAGACTCTTGAGGAACCACCAGCTCATGTGGTTTTTATTATGGCAACCACTGAGGCCCATAAAATTCCTCAAACCATTCTTTCTCGCTGTCAGCGTTTTGACTTTCGACGCATTGCTACCCGTAAGATCACTGAGCATTTACAAAAAATTTGCGAAACAGAACAGGTTCCATTTGAAATTGAAGCCCTTTGGCTAATTGCCCGCCAAGGCGATGGCTCTATGCGTGATAGTCAGAGTCTTTTGGAACAGGTGATTACATTCACAAACCGCGATATCAAATATCAAAAGGTCGTCGAAACCCTAGGCCTTACAGATCGCCATTTAGTCCTTGAAACTCTTCATGCCATTTTGGAAAGACAACCGCCTAAGATCCTTTCGATTTTAGAGCGTTTTCATCAAACGGCAGCAGAACCTCATCTTTTTGCCCAAGAGTTAATGGAAGTTTTGCGCCATCTCACGATTGTTAAAGTGGCAGGGCCTGCAAGCCAACTGATTGTTGACCTACAAGACTCCGAAACTGAGACTCTTACTCAGTGGTCTGAATCTTTAAGTGAAGAAGATTTGCATCTTCTTTTTGATTTAGCCTTAAAGGGTGTCCAAGATATCTTGAAAGCGTTTGATGCTCGTCTCGTTTTAGAAATGGTACTTTTACGTCTGGCTTCGGCACCAAAAGTTGAATCTTTGGCTCGTATTTTAAGTTCTCTTAAAACCACCGGAGGATTACCAAATTCTTCCGTTGTTAACACAGCTGCGACAGTTGCCCCAGTACCTACTCAGACTTCAAGTGCACCAGCTGCCACATCCCCAATGGCTCCGAAAGCAAATACATTGAACTCGCCCTTGCAGAATTTATCGGGTCAAAAAGTAGATACCAGCCTTCCAATCAATGACCAGTGGTTGAATTTTGTAGCCCTAGTTAAAAAAATCGATGGGCTTTTTGGTGCTAAACTTGAAAGCATTTTGTTTATGGGTCTCAAGGATAAATCTATTAGCCTTGGCATTCTTGATAAAATGCAATTCTTGAGACAACAGCTTACCACTCCTCAAACTGCCAAACGGCTTCAATCCTACATTGAACAATTCTGGGGAGAGGGTTATGCTTTGGATATTCAAACCGTCAAAGACAAGAGTGCTGGCTTTTCAGCCCAGGCTTTGACGGAGCAAAAAGAACAACAAAAGAAGGATCTGCTGGATCAGCAAATTCAGTCGCATCCTTTGGTAAAAACAGCTCAGGCTATTTTTAAAAGCCAGATTAAATCGATTAAGGAGTTACCATGAAAGGTCTTCCAGGCGGAATGCATGCCCTAATGAAACAAGCTAACCAAATGCAAGCTCGTATGAAAAAGCTCCAAGACGAATTGGCCATCCGCGAGTTTGAAGGCACATCAGGCGGGGGTGCCGTTACGGTAAAAGTGAATGGCGACCACAAGCTTCTTGCGGTAGCGATTAAACCAGATGTGATGCAGGCTGGCGATGTCGAAATGCTTCAGGATCTTATTTTAGCGGCAACCAACGATGCGATTAAGCTTGCTAAAGATACAAGCCAAAAAGAGATGGAAAAAATCACTGGCGGCATGAACTTTCCTGGCCTCTTTTAATCAACAATATCTATTTATTTTATGCTGAAGATTGAGGCCCTTGATCGGCTGATACAAGAACTCACGCGACTTCCTGGAATTGGGCCCAAAACAGCTCAACGGCTAGCTTATTTTATCTTGAAGTCACCTCCCGATTATGGGCAACGCTTGAGTGTGGCCCTCGTTGATCTCAGCGCCAATGTGAAAATGTGCGTGGAGTGTTTTAACTTTACCGACCGGGAACATTGTTTTTTCTGCCTCGATCACCACCGAACGGAAGAAACTCTCTGTATTGTTGAAGAACCTTCTGACATAGCCACTATTGAAAAATCGCAGGCCTTTCGAGGCCGCTATCATGTCCTTCATGGAGCCATTTCCCCTCTCGATGGAATTGGCCCAGACCAATTAAAGATCAAACAACTCATCCATCGGATTGAAAGTAAAGCTGATACCACCCACCCTGTTCGCGAAGTTATCTTTGCCCTCGATCCCGACCTCGAAGGAGATACCACGGTTTTGTACATCAGCCGGCTACTTCAAGGTAAAGGACTTAAATTGAGTCGTATTGCGCAGGGCATCCCTATTGGCAGCGACATCGATTACATAGATGATAGAACTATAAATAGGGCTCTCATAAATCGCACTGAGATTTAGGAATTTAGTGCAAGGGCCTATAACCTAAGGAAGGGGCAATACCGTTGGCGTGAGCTAAACGATATTGAGGTGGTTATGTCATTTGTAAATTCGAATGCCAAAGAAGTTCATTGTAAGATAGTCTACTATGGTCCATCGCTAGGAGGAAAGACCACCAACATTCAGTGGGTTTACCAGCAAACCGCCCATGAAAATAAGTCTAAAATGAAGGCTCTTGACCAAGAAGTGGAAAGAACTCTCTTTTTTGATTTTCTTCCCTTAAATATCGGAGAAATTCGTGGTTTTAAAACCCGATTTCATCTTTATACCGTTCCTGGTCAAATTGTTTACGATGCCTCAAGGAAATTGATCTTAAAGGGACTTGATGGGGTGATTTTTGTTGCTGACTCACAAGAAGAGCGAATGGAAGAAAACTTACAGGCCATAAAAAATCTCGAGCGCAACCTCGAACAGCAAGGCTATGATATTCGCCAAATCCCGCTCGTGATTCAATACAACAAAAGAGATTTACCTAATGCCATGAAGCTTCAGGAAATGCGCTCGGCCATCAATACCTATAATGCGCCCGACTTCGAAGCCGTGGCCAATGAGGGCAAAGGGGTCTTTGAATCATTGAAAACTGTTTCTAAATCTATCATTGGAGTACTCAAGGGCGGAAACCTAAACGCTTCGCCTTGATACCGCAAACACAGGGTGACGGATACCAGTGAAGATCTACCGTCTTTATTGGAATCCTTAAGAACTTTCTTTTGCAGGACTTTCAATAGGAATCCAAGGCTTGCCCATTCAGCCCTTTTGTGCGAATAAGGTGGGCATGTCGAACCAAATCATCGAAAAAATCAAAGCCGTAAAAGCTCAAAAAAATGCAACAATCTTGGCCCATTATTACGAAGACGGTGAAATTCAGGATATCGCCGATCACGTCGGAGATAGCTTTTATCTCGCTCAGCAGGGACAAAAGTCTGAATCGCCATTGATCTTACTCGCGGGTGTTGTGTTCATGGCGGAGTCGGTGAAGATTCTCAATCCCACTAAAAAAGTTGTGGTTCCCACGCTCGAGGCAGGTTGCTCCCTAGTGACTGAGTCACCTTACGAAGCTTACCTTAAATGGCGCCTAGAACATCCCGAAGCCATTGCCGTGACCTATATCAATTCTAGTGCCGCAGTGAAAACGATTTCCGATGTCATTGTTACTTCGAGCAATGCCGCTAAAATTTTAGATTCAATTCCAAAAACACGACAAATTTTATTTGGTCCTGATCAAAATTTGGGTCGTTATCTGAGTCAAAAGTTTAATCGACCAATGATCCTTTGGCCAGGAGCCTGTGAAGTTCATGTGCTCTTCTCGAGCAAAAAATTATTTGAAATGACTCAAGAACATCCGGATGCTGTTGTGATTGCTCACCCAGAATGCGATCAAGCCGTTTTACAATACGCTCACGTGATTGGTTCCACATCACGATTGCTGGAAGAAGTTCAAAAAAATCCCGCGAAAAAATTTATCGTGGCCACTGAAACAGGAATTCTTCATCAAATGAAAAAAGCGCGACCTGACGCTGAACTTATTCAAGCACCTGCGGAAGGAAGCTGTGGCTGTAATGATTGCCCGTTTATGAAACTGAACACGCTTGAAAACTTATTACAGGCTCTTGAGAGTGAAACGCCTGAGATCAAACTTCCGGAAAGATTGATTAAAACCTCAGCCGTTTCATTGAACCGCATGATGGACATCACCTCAGGCAAAGCCGTAACTTGGCCTGAGAGATTTATAGCCCCTTGATTTAAACGTTATCGACACCCACTTTTGAAAGTGTAATTAAATAATTTGCTAGTGTAACTGATACACGTTTTATAAAAACGGACATCTGTGTCCTTAAGGTCAGTTGAAATCGGAGAGCATTCACGTTGCTCCATGGAGCTTTGTCTCAATTTCGCTATTATTAAAGATGGCAATTTCAACTTACGTTTCAATATAAAACGGTTTGTCGGCTTATCCAGAATTCCGTACCCAAAAGTGCTAACCTTAAGTCATGTCTGCAGCAGCAAAGATAGCGCAACTTGAAAAAATTCGCCAAGAACTCCTCCAGTCTTGTGAGGATTCCATTTTCGAAGTCCATCATGGACCTCCCCCCTTCTGGAACAGTAACTTGGATTCCAAACTGGAAAGTTATCTCTCGTTTCAAGGCACTTGCAGTTACTCAACTTGTCCTGTCTGTGGACACAAGATCAAAGCGCCTCAGTTTCCCACCAACTTCAATGATCCGTGGTGGCTGTACCCTCAGCGCGGCTTTGTTGAAGCAGATGCGTGCCAACACTTTGAAGCCTTAACTTTTTCAATTCTATGGACGCACTCGGAACCTCTCAGTGCTCCATGGATTATTCCGTGTGGCTGGGGAGTTCCAGCTCTTACAGAAAGCTTATCCCAAAATGATAATCTTCTGGTTTCTGTTAAAAGTTCAACTCTCGCCAATGGCGCAATCATTTTTTGGATGGGTCTCTATCGGCATCAAGTAGGCATCCCGCTCTTTTCTGACCTCTGGCCAATTCCACTGCTAAAATCAAAGACACACATTAAGCCAAGTCTCAATAGCAGGGGTTACTGGGGAGAGTTTTCGCTTTTAACAATTCATACTCCCTTGGTATGGTCAAAGCTTTACCTTGAACAAGAAGATGGTTCATTAATCAATTATGAAACCAAAAAAAACACAGGCCCATGGTTACAGCGAGTTCGCAATTGGGCTCAGTTTGCTTATACTCAACCACTAAAAATGTGCAATGACCGTTTTATTGCAGAGAGTGGTTTAGCTTCGTTTGCGATTGGCATGCGATCCTCCCGCACTCGGGGTGCGCTGTTTATTTCGCAAATCCCGATTTACGCTAGTCATCCCACCGTGATTAAACCTACAACGGAGGATTCACGTTCGAACTCTCAGCCACACCTGCATGAGCTTTCCACTGAACAAATGCGCGAACTTTCCTCAACTGACTCTCTATGGGCCATCATTGAACCTTTTCAGAATGAATCCTCACAAGATTGGTTGCGCCTCATTAGAAAAAATCCCGAAACCATCGTTCTTCCTATCTGGAGTGAAGCTCAATTAGGACATGGGTGGCAACTAACGGCTGATTCATCTAATACAGCCAGCATCACCAGCCCGGATCTCGTAGACTATTACCGCGACCTTTCACCCCTACTCGTCAAAGTGACACCTGACATTCTTGAGCTGAGTTATCGTTACTCGTTAGGGTCGCAATCCTGGGGTGTCTTTTTTATTAGCTACCAGTCGATTGATAAAATTCATTTTTATCTGCGGCAAAATCTCATCTGTAATTTTCAAAATCATTGGGTGTACTTTCGCTTTTATGAAACAAATTTTCTTTCTGTGGCTCTCTCTGTCCTTCGCAACGGTGATCTAAACTATTTTTATGGGCCCATTGCAGGCTGGATCGTCCGTAACCGAATTGATTCAGGCTATACCCTTTATACAACGACAAGTAGGGATCAAAGCGGGTTATCTATTGAAGACCATTCTTGTACCCTACTGCCCCGCGCGATCCATGAAACTGCGCAAAGGGTTTTTCAGTTTGACCTTCCTCGGCGAATTAAAGAGTTTATTAAAGATCGCACTCCTGAATTTTCTGAGCTTATTCCTTCGCCGGTGATGGATCGTTGGGTGCGCGAATCGGTACGCCAAGCTAATCACTGGGGAATAAAAAAAGAAGCCCATTTAATTAAATTTTTTTTATGGAAAGTTTTAATAACTCCCACTTGGTGCCATTTAACTCCGTTTGTACGGATACTTCAACAATCTGCTGCTGAAGAAATCAAAGTTCAAAATATTGAAGGCCTCTTCCCCCAACTTCGACTATCAGAGATCCCGCGCGGACTTACTATTGAATCCTGGGATGCTGAACTGTGGACAGAGCTTCGAAAGTTTCATTCTCCACTTGGAAATGCCGACCCAGAGGCCTTTCATCCCATGTTGGGTGAAAAGCCGCCTGCGATGCCACTGCATAATCCCAATTGGTTAAAAACCTTGGGCCTCTTTTATGAAAGTGCCTATGCTGATTTGCAGAGTCATTCCGGCGTTCATCTATTAGATTCGGTTTTTGAAGCCGAACTACTGCGTCCACTGCATGCTCCACCTCGCTTGCTGTCCCTCACTTCAAATGAGATTGTTATTCGAGACGAGGGAACAAGAAGCCACTCTTGGCTTAAAGAACATGGATTTGAAAGTCTAGCCTCCACGCAAGGAAACTGGATCTATCGCACTTCAAATCTCAAACAAATTGTATTAGTCACCAGGCAATTTTTAGAAGAGTTTCCCTATGTAGACAGTAAATACATCTTTGATTTTCTCAGCACTGAAGACCGAGCAGCCATCAGCGCCAACCTAGATCTCTATTCGATCTTTTGGGACTCACATCACTTTTGGATGCTCAATAAGTTGTGACACAAATCTCTTAAAACCTTAAATTAGTTTTCTAATCCCAGCAAACGGCTCAGATAAATAACTTCTAAAGTGGATCTGCGGGCTTTTTCTTTCAAGTTTGCAGCGGCACTATGACCACGATCAGTATTTTCGTAATAGAAAACTGAATTTCCCAGCGACTCCATTCGAGCAACCATTTTTCGAGAATACCCTGGATGCACACGATCATCCTTGGTTAATTTATTCTTGTTATTTAAATTTATAAACGAACATTAATATATTTGCTTACTTCCACTAAAACATGAGGTGGAATTTCATGTCCGCCTGAAAACTTCATAAGGCGTCCCTTCATTCCTGACTGAGTGAGAATTGTTTCCAGTTTCTGAGCGCCCTTAATCGAAAGTACAGCATCGCTTTCACCATGGGCCAGAAAAAATGTTTTTCCAGCACGGTTTTTCGCTTTCTCGCGCCATTGATCTGCGTGCAGGCAGGCGCCTGACAACATGACCAATCCCAAAGGAGGTTCTGGGGCACTCATGTAAAGTTCAGTTGCTAGCATTGCACCCTGACTGAATCCTCCTAAAATAATTTTATTCCAAGGCACTTTGAGGGCAGTCAACATTTCTGATGCTTTTTTAAAGGCCAAATCTAAACCTTGGGGAGTGCCTTTACTGAGATCCCTTGGAACACCTGACGCCTGAGCCTTTTGCATTTCTCCAACGTTAACTGGCCACCAGGCCCTACCTGTCCAGTTCCAACCAATAGGTACTTCGAGAAAACCTTCTGGAAAAAGCCAATTACAGTCCTTTTCAGTGGGAATCTCCTGGGCCAAGGGGGATAGATCACCGGCATCGGCACCATAGCCATGAAAAAAAATGATCCAAGGAGCATCATCATTTTGAACGAAATCTATGCACTTGAGTGAACCAAGTTTGCGCACAAATAACTCCTAATTAAAGGTTCTGTGGGAGACGAAGACTTTACCACCAGGTTTCACAATGAGGCGAGAACTTTTTTCTTCGCCGTCAATCTTCAACTGATAATCTCCTGGAGGAACCGAAGCTCGATAAATTTTGAAAGTTTTTGGTAGAGTCGACCACTGCCTTAAATCAGCCCGGTCTGAAGCATACATCGCGAGAAGGGCGATGTCCCCTAGCAACCGATTTTCTTTTCGAATTCGATCAGCGACAACCTCTTTGACAATAGCTCCGCCAATTCGGCGAGCAACTAACGAGAGGTATTTATCTTCAAGGCTGGCTATAGCCACGCGATCAACATCAAAGAGAGTTTCTTGGCCTTTAAAGTGTACCGAATTGAGTGGTTGATTACTGTTAAGAGGACCAAGTTCGGGATTAACATTGAAAACACTGGACCAAATTGGATACATCGCAGGATATCTCATATTGTCGTAGCGAAAATCTTTTCGTGGACCCCAGCCCTGTTGATAGATCACAATAACTTCACCTTGCTTTGTGTCTTTCCATTCCGGTTTTTCGCCAATCTCAGGAAAAGTATCCTTCCATTTTTTCACGGCATCCCAGCGACGGGCGCGTACATTAGATCGAATCAGATCCTCGTGCAAAGGGCGATAACTGGGATCGATTTTATAAACTTGTTCATAGGCTATGGCGGCGTCGTCCCAGCTTTTGTTGGCTTCATAGATGATTGCTGATAGGTAAATTGCTAAAGCATTGTCGGTAAATTTTCTTTTGGCTTCAAGGCGAAACCGTCTGAGCTTTTCGTTAAGCCGACGAACCTCCACCATTGCGTCATCGAGATCACCTAAATTAAGATAGTTTATGGCCGTCATTGCGTTGATGAGAATAACTTCGAAATCATCTCCCTTATACTGAACCATTTCTTCACCCGTGAGTAAGGAACCGGTTTCTAAACTAAGGGAAGTGTAATCCTGAATGTCAGCAAACTTATCTGCCGCAAGAAAATACTTGTTACTTTCAGCGTAATCACCTGCAACCTGTAGTGCCGTCGCATAATCAAGGAGATAAACAAGTTGATCATTGCCTGGTTGATCCGCCAAAGGCTTCAGTTGAGCCAAAGCATCACTGAGTCTCCCCTCCTGAAGTAAGCTGCGAGCGATACGCACTTTACCTTGATAGGTTGCACAGGAGGATATCAGAAGGGTGACCAAAACTAAAACAGCTCTGACAAGCTTCATCCGAGCCGCCTAGCTTATTAGAGACCAATTGTTTTCTTTTTATAGAGCTTACGAATCTGTTTTTGATCCGTCCATTCAATAACCCCGCTCTTAATGCTGGTGAGATTCAGTGTGATTTTGTAATACACCGATTTTTCTTTACCCACTTCCTGTACGATACTGTCCAAGCGGCCATTCACGATAAAATCAGCGCCCGTCTGTTGCCCAGGACCTTTTTTTGTTTCACCAGAAACACGGCCACTATTTTGATAGTCGTACTCTTGATCGATATCACCACGAGCTTCTTTATCGATAAACGCTAATTTTCCAGTCTTCATAAGCTCGACCCGAACCATATCCATAATGGACTGGGTATCGATATGTTCAGAAGTTTTATTTTGAAGCTGAGTGACCATAACAACAGGACGAGTTTTAGACCCCGTCACAACTGGGTGAGAAACGAGACTTGCCACCATAGATTTAACCGTCTCTTGCATATCACTTTCGGACCATTCATCAGTCATGAGATTGGTGCGCTCAACATTTTCATCATATTTACCTTTTACAAAGGCCTGCGGGCCGCAACCAACATTTATTGCGAACATGCCAAGGATGCCAGTAAACAGCATTTGTTTTGAGAGCGTACTTACCATAAAGAGAAACCTCCAATTTGGAACTTTGTCTGTTAATCAGTTCATATTCTAAGGGGATTTTCCGCTTATCATCAATGCCGGAATTCTAAATCCTCGTCCGCATCACGTCATTCCCTGTGAGTTAATGTTGTTAAAAAACATCGCACCCTTTGCACCGCCTTCCGATTATGAAAATTTCATCGAGTCAGTTGGCCTATAACATACTACGCAAACATATGATTCAAGATGTCGAGGAACTCTGGTGCCTAGCCTTAGGCCCAGGGCTAAAACTCATCTCAGTTCAAATGATCTTTCGAGGTACCGTCGATGCCTGTACGGCTCACCCTCGAGATATCTTCCGATTTGCCTGCATGGCCAATGCTTCTCAGTTAATCATTGCCCACAATCATCCCAGTGGGGATCGCACGCCATCCCGTCAAGACTTGGAGTTTACACAGAGAGTGATAACAGTAGGCTGGCATATCGAAATACCGATTATTGACCACCTCATCTTAACTAAATCAAATTACTTGAGCTTAGCCGATTCCGGTGAACTAACCTTCTTTCGAAAAACTAACGATTGGGAAGATTGTTCGGGTCAAAAAGGCTTGGCGCCTCTTTAATTACAATCTTACGCACACTTTTGATCTTAAAGTTGTCGTCGACTTGGACATCAAAGCCTTGGGTACGAGCTTTCTTAATTATGGCCTCAGCTAGTGCTTTTTGATAGACCTCTTCCTCAGCGGACTTTTTGATGTCATCAATGATTTCTTGCTGAATCTGTTCACTCAAGCTCTTCTGCCTAGCTTGGGAAGATGCATAAATTCGTAAATCCTGCCCCACAACAGCTTCTAATGAATCTTGGTCAAAGGTGATTGGCATTTCGTCAAAATGAAATACGGGTTCAACAGGAGGGGTTTTATGGAGGGGTGGAGCAGTGACTAAATTCATATTTTCGGCGTTGATCCGATCAATTTCTTGTTGGTCGTAAACTTCTCGGAGATGTTTGTTAACGAGATCAATCGGGCGGGCATCGTCTTTAGGGTTTGGAGTGACGTCGACATTGTTGTCGTCATTAGGGCTCAAACTTACAAGTGCCACGATCAAGACAAACAAGCCAGATAACAATAAGGCTATTGCAGCATCCCGAGAGGAATTATTTCTTTTCATCGAACCTCCTGCTGAAAGCCTTGAATGAGGTCTTTTGGAATATAAAAAGAGGACATTAATATAAACTTCTTGTCCGTTGGCATATACTTTACAACTTCTAAGGAGGGTGCAAATTCCAAATTATAAGAGGGCACAATCAATTCCAGAAAAGGGTCGTCATCCAAATTAGCGGCGGCAAGATTGGTAGCTTCACCCATAAAGGTCACATATCCATCGATCGAATTTGAGAGCGGCAGCTTTTGAATGAGTTCAATGGTATTGAGCTCACCTGAATCACTATTTTGTCTTTTTTGAGAGTAAAACTCCAGAAACAGCGCCCCGTCTTCCTGAACTTTAATCACGGAGATTGGAACTCCGGAGGCATCGAGATCATCTTTTAATGTTGCCAATACTTTGCGATCAGTCCCTCTGACTAAGTTGCGAACACTCTTTCGCCAGTCTGAATTTGTAAAAAAAGCCAGCACAGTGAGCCAACAAAGCCCAAGCACTGTATAAACAGTTTTCGCTGAAAAAAAGCGCGGCCAATAAATTCTAGACAACATCTTATCCTTAAGTGTACCCCTTTGTATTGACCCAATAAAGGAGGAACTCATGAACCGCGACGATTTTTACACCCTTCTCAAAATGAGACGCTCCATACGAAAGTATAAACCAGACCCAATTCCCAAAGAAGTATTAAACAGAATTCTAGAAGGTGCTATGGAAGCGCCTTCCGGAAAGAATCGTCAAAATTGGCGGTTTATCGTTGTGAACGGAAAAAAACGTGAGGAGTATTTGCAGTACTCACAAAAGTCGTGGGATAGGCTTAAGGATATTTTGAAAGTTCGACTCAAGCCATCCTTGTACGAATTTACAGAACGTTTTTTCTATACTTTGGGCCAAGCGCCCACCATCATTTTTTGCTACTCGATCAACACGACGGATGAGAAATATCTGACTTCAATGGGAAGTGTTTATATGGCGGCGGAGAATATCAACTTAGCCGCGTTTGCCGAAGGCTTAGGTTGTTGCACGATGGGTGCACCCTTGGAAATTAAAGATGACGTGAATCAGTTCCTTGGTGTTACCGAGTGGCCAGAATTTAAAGCTGGTGAAATGGAATTACTATGTGGCATTACCATCGGTTACCCAGATCACGAGCCACCAAAGGCGCCCCGCCAACTAGAGGGCCGCATCACCTGGCTCGATTAGGCATTACTTAGATTCTGCTGAAAAAGAGCTAAATTCAAGGCGGCAAGCTTCAAATCGAACGAGGCGTAGTTCCCCTACGTTGAGTGAGAGATGAAGCGAAGCCAACGCAGAAGTTGGCCTTTTTCAGCAGAATCTACTTAAATCTGGCGATAAAAGAAATATTCCGTCCTGATTTTTCTTTATCGCGCCGGAAGGAGTGCCACGAATGGTTGGTTACCGTGTCGATTTCAACGGATTCAACATTTTCTTCAGGGACTTTTAGCTCTTGGACTTGAGATCGCACGATGCCTTCAAGATCCACTTTGAACTTACTATTGGGTAATGACTCATAAAATTTCTTAACCTCGTGGTTAAAATTAGCTGGTACTGAGTCCATTAACTGAGCCCAAACAGGCTCGTCCACTTCAAAACTTTGCTTGCGGATGTGGGGGCCAATAACTATCCGAAAATTTTTAGGATAGCCCCCAAGGGCAACCAAGTGCCGGATCGACTTAAGGGTTATCTGCGATGCCACTCCACGCCAGCCCGCATGAATGCCGACGATATTTTTTTGAATCGGGTCAATGGCAAAGATCGGCAAGCAATCGGCGGTTCGTATTTGCAGGGCAAGAAATGCTTCACGGGTGTAATGAGCATCAGCCTCAACAATTTCTGTTGAGGCTTCAACTAAAGTGTCTCCATGAACTTGTTTTATTTTTCGTTCTTCGAAATGCGGGAAATGCCGAGGGAATAACTCTGTCTTTCCATTTTGGTCACCAAAAAGAACCAAATAATTGTCAAAACGCCACTGAATCCCTAACTCATGAGTGGTCACCTTTGTCATACGATATCCCCAAAATAGTTTTTTACAAAATTGCGGTAATCTTCTGGCCAATCTTTTTTAAAATAGAGTTTTTCGTTGGTCACAGGATGCACAAATCCTAACTCCGCAGCATGGAGGGCAAATCGAGGTACCGGGCGGTTTTTCTTGGCACCTCCGTAGGTTTCATCACCCAAGATCGGAAAGCCAAATTCCGATAGATGCACTCGAATTTGGTGAGTTCGCCCGGTGTGTAACTTTAGTTTAACATAACTCAGTCCCGAGGGATGAAGCCTTAGCACTTGATAATCAGTGTGAGCCCATTTACCAATGCCAGGATCTGAACTGGGTTCTTGAATGATTTTCTTTTGCCGGTCTCGCACCGAAGCAAAACGCTTCCGATCGGTGGGATGCCTGGCGAGAAAACTCTTTATTGTTCCTGAGGTCTGCTTAATCGTGCCATTAACAATAGCCAAATAAAAACGATGTATAGTGCGATTTTTAAATTGCTGTGCCAGTGCTTCTTGTACCGTATCTGTTTTTGCCACCACCATAATGCCACTCGTATCTTTGTCCAAGCGGTGGACAATTCCAGGTCGGTGTTCACCAAACTTCATTGCGAAATCATCCGCATGAGCTATCAAGGCATTAACCAGGGTGTCTTGCTCATGCCCAGCGGCAGGGTGAACAACCAAACCTGCGGGCTTATTCAAAACAATCAAATGTTCATCTTCAAAGAGTATTTCAAGTTCTAGCTCTAAAGGTTGCAGCTTAACTGGCGTCGCTTCGGGCACTTCAATGAGTATCCCTTCTCCACCTTTTAATGCTAAAGAGGCTTTAGCCATGGAGCCATTCACCAAAACCAATTGATCTTGAATAAGCTGAATGGCTCGGGATCGAGATTGTACCTCGGGTAAGGTCCCCAGAAACTTATCTAACCGAGTTCCTCTCGCTGATTCGGGGACGGTAATTTGCAGTTTCATGAGAATTATTTACTTTTAACCGTATGAGCTTTGTAGATTTTCATAAATGAATCAACCGTCTTCTTCTCATCAAGGCCCAAGATCCGACTGATTTGAACCACAAAACCACGAACAAATACAGCGGCCGGCAAATCATCCCAGGCGTTTTTTTCGAGCGCCACCACATAGTGAGGATTGATGCGTGTGATTTCACTCATTTTTTCAACGGTAATATTTTTGTATTCGCGAATCTTTTTTAAGAAAGCACCGTCACAGTGTTCTTCGTGGCGAATGTATTCTTCCGTTGCTTCATCAACTTTATAGTTTGGCCGAAAATGCGCCTTTTGTTTATCAACGCCAGACGATACAATTGGGCCAACGATATCTTGAAACTTTAGCTCTTCGGTTCTAATTTGCGGATCTTTTAGGATTTCATCATAACGATTTCTAAAAATCGTGTTGCCTAGAATCAAGTAGGCTTCTTCTATCAACTTCAGAAGCTCACGCGCTTCTTCCATTGAAAAAACAGTGTAAAGTGCTGGGTTATCGGAAGAATAGGTCAACTTTGCTCGTTCGTAAGCTTTGGTGACCTCATGCTGAGGACTTCCGGGTCTAACTTCTAGTAATTCGTAGTAGGTACCATGAAATAGATTGCTCATCTATTTCATACTACGGCTCTTTCCAAAGGCTGATCAACTAATTGCTTCACTAGCCCTTGAATTTGTCCCACGAGAGGATTGAAAGGTTGATGAATCAATACTGGCGCTCGCTGCCGAGCGCACTGCCATACTGCATTATCGTATTGGAGTGAACCTGCATATTGAACATCTGTAAAATAAAATTTATTGCAAACGCTCTTGATAGATTCGCCAAGTCTTTCATCTTCGAAGTTCCTAGTCTGGTTAATAATTAGCTTTAAAGGGCCGAACATTGTGGCTTCGCTTCCCTCTTTAGCTTTTATGTTTTCCAAAAAATCACGAACTCTAAATAAAGGTTGCCTATCAGCCGCTTTGGCGCGGATCTTTTGGTTAAATTCACAAAGTGAATGACGGTCTTCTGCCGTCAAACCTAACTTAAGAATATAGTTTTCAATCCAACGATAAGTTCTTTCAATTGATGCACCTTCTGGAGTCGCCATCAAAAAAGTCTCATCCATTTTTTTAAGGATTTCTATATTTTGATCTTCGCAACCCGCCGCCAAATCAAAAAGTACGATATCAAAGGGCTGAGTTCGCAGGTCTGCAAGGAGATCTGACATGTTGCGCACCGTCCCCCCTTCGCAATTCCACAGGCAGGTGTCGCCGGTCATAAGGCAAAGCTTCTCATGGCTAAGAGTGACGTAATAGTTTTCGATTTCATCGATGTTGCGAAAGTAATCTGATAAGTTTTGGTTCTTTTGATAGGTACCCATCCAACTATGGAGAGTTCCGCCAAGATAGTCGCAGTCGACCATGAGAACACGATAACCAGAACGACTTAGAGTGATTCCCAGGGAGGAGGTGAAAAAACTCCGACCAACTCCACCTTTACCAGAGGCAATCGCCCAGAATAACGGCTGCGATTTGGTGCCGAATGCTCTCTTCTTTTCAAGATAAACGACTTTTCCGACCTGTTCAAAATCTTCAGACCTCATGTCAACCTCCGGCGATCGCTTCATGCGTATCGTTCAGAAAAGTTATCGGCGAAAACTGTAAATGTTTTAGACTCTTCGAGGTCCAGAACTTAGTTTACTTTCCGAATTTATTCTCTTCAGCCGCTGAGGCTCGAATATAGGTTGGGACGATCTCACGCCAATGGTGGAGTTCGAGCTTGGTCCACCGCGAGTTAACTAATTTAATTAGGGTCGAGGCCAAAGGATGGTCTAAAGGCGATGCCATTCGTAACCAATGAGAATGAGTGCTTGGATCTAAATAAGATTTATAGGAGGCAAAACCGTCGCCAATAACCTGGACCTTAGTCGAGGACTCTGCCGGTAACTTGGATAGTACAAATTCCGAAAGCTTATCAATATCAATTGCCATGGGTTCCATTAGATTTTTGAGCGATCCATCAGGATGACTTTTATAAAAGGCAACAAATACCATGTTTTTAAACGCATTGATGGTAGGCAAAATATAACATGGTTCTTCACTCAGTTCGGCTTGATAAGCTAAAACTTCAAGACTGCTGTAACTCACAATGGGTTTATCTTTTGAATAGGCGAGGGTTTTCGCTAAGTTTGTTGCTACTCGAAGCCCAGTAAAGCTACCTGGGCCATGAGTCACAGCAAGCAAGTCAAGAACATCCCACCCACCAGGCAATGTGGCAATCGCTCTTTCAACCGCAGAATTGATCCATTCACTATGTGATTTTTGTCGAAGACACTCTTCATTATAGATCAACTGGCCAGCAACACTTAATGCTACACTTGCAAGCTGAGTGCTAGAATCGATAGCCAAAATCGTTCGATTTTGGCTATTTAATAACTTGGTTCGTTTAGTTTCCAAAAAATCTTGAAAAGTCATTGAATAAGGCAAATACCATCAAACTCATCAAGACCACAATGCCAAACCTCTGTGCCATTTCAATTTTTCTAAGGCTGAGTGGTGAGCCTTTCAAAAATTCAATCGTATAAAATACCATGTGTCCACCATCAAGAACAGGAATCGGGAGTAAATTCAAAATAAAGAGATTAATCGAAATAACCCCCATCATGCTAAAAACCTGCCCCCAACCCATCTTACAGGTTTCGCTAGCAGCCTGCCCACTAGAAATAATTCCGCTGATGTTTTTCGGTGAAATCTCGGCCTTGAAAAGCTTCACAAAGCTCAACACTGTCATGGCTGACACTTCCCATGTGCGCTCCACCCCCCGCTTAATAGCATCATATGAAAGCCCATACTTTACCGTGATCATTTCAGGAATACTCGGAAACATCCAGGGTACAATACCAACTGTAAACCGATCCTCGCGGAGACCCTGAGGACTTGTTGTTGATGTCATAACTGGAACAATTTCAAAGTTCTTGACCTCTCCAGTACGCTCCACTTTGAGCTTTATTGATTGATCCTCTTTTTTGAAACCCTTCACTGTATTCTGAACTATTTCCCATTCGGTAATGGGTTGCCCTTGAATTTCAATCAGCTTGTCCCCAGGTTTTAATCCCGCAGCATCAGCAGGTGTCCCTGGCATGACTCTCGCTAAGAAAAGTTCGCCGCGCTCTATGCCTACACTAGCAAAGTTAGTGCCTTCAGGCTTTTTCATGATCTCTAATTCAGTGGGTTCAAATTTGTCGCCAGGAGATTCGCGAACAACCGTCACCTTATAAGGGACTGGCAACTTTAAAATTTTGTCTTCGGCTTCTCTCCAATACTTAACCTCTTGACCGTTGATCTTAGAAATAAAATCACCCGTTCGGAATCCTGACTGATAAGCCCAAGAACTTTGATTCTTGATTCCAATGCCTGGACCAGAAGCCAAGTTAGTTAAACCAGGAACACTTCCCATGGTTTTATTAAGACTCAGTAATCCAGTATCAGGGAGCGCCTGTGGTACCAGCTTGAGGGCTTCTTCCATTCCATCACGATGAAGAACAGTAAGGTTAACTTCGTTGCCAATTGCTTTATCGAAAAAACCTTGCATCTCAGCCCAAGTGCGGATGCTTTGATTATTAACCGTAAGGACTTTATCTCCACTTCTAAATCCAACTTGATAAGCCGCTGAGCCATCAGAAATGTCACCGACCACCGGAGCTTTTTGGTCTTCACCACCTACTGCGATAAAGAAAAACAAAAAGACAGCAAAGATCAAATTCATAATTGGACCCGCAAGTACAACCCCAATTCGCTGTAAGACTGGCTTATGAACAAATGAAAAAGCCCTCTGCTCCGAGGCAATATCAGCACCTAATTCATCACCAAACATTTTAACGTAACCACCTACGGGAAAAAGACTAATTGCGTATTCAGTCTCACCGTATTTCCGAGTCCAAAGTTTTTTTCCCATACCGATACTAAACACTTCAACTCTGACTCCAAAAAACTTAGCGACCAGGAAGTGACCAAGCTCATGAACAAAAACTGTTAGGCTGATTAAAATCACAAACGGAATGACCCAATTTAACCCAGACTGTAACCAACCAAGAACCATCTCCATGAAACCTCCTGCTGTTGTCCTAACAGTTTATCTTATTTCTCCATAACTAAACAACCCCTGTTCACTTCTCCCAACTTGAATCAAGAAGTGTGTTGTACAGGGTGTCACATATTGGGAGTCGATAAAGATTAGTTTATTCAAGCACTTATTATTTATTAGGCAACACTGGCCCGACTGGGTGATCTGTATAACCTATCCCGCTAAAACTTCCCTATTAATACCATTTCCATTTAGGTCGCACCCCATCGTTGGCTGCGTCGTCCGAGGCACCCCTTCACAGAGGGGAAACCCCGCCTCGTATGCTCCTTAGTCTAATTTCTAACTGAAAATGGTATAACAGGGATGAAACTGAATAATAGTTTCATAATTTAATAGTGTACTTTGGAAAAGACAGTTTACAAAAATCCACACATTTTAAGGTGTCGGTCTGCTCATGAAACGCATAATCTGCGCCAACGATCGTGGCTTCGAAATCTTTAACTTCAAAATGCGACTTGATATCGCAATCGGCAAGATCAATTTGTTCTTTTTCCCAAGCCGCAAAATAGGCAATACTGACATTAATTAATCCAGAAATCCGGCAACCAGCATAGCAATGTTTAACTTTATCGTATTTGATCTTTGCAAAATTGTCTTCTTCATCTTTCATCACTTTATAGAGATGGATTAGCTCCGTCATAGAAGGCTTATTTTGTGGCCTTTTTTGTTCCCAGAATATAAGGTCTTGATTCCATTCTTCTTCAGTTTCATAGATTCGATTGGTCTCCGGATTGATTTCATTTTTCCAACACTGTTGCTGATTCTTCGGGGCTTCTCCAAAGGCCAAGAATGGGAAAAGGACTACCAAAATGAAGCTGCATTTCATCATTAAATCCACCGATCAAAAAATGTGAGCGCCACCGACATGATAGGAGCTGCAAATAAAAGTCCATCAATACGATCAAGAATTCCACCATGACCAGGCATAATGGTGCCAGAATCCTTGACATCCGCAACACGTTTTAAGAGCGATTCAAAAAAATCTCCAGACTGCGCAACAACGGATACCAAACTCGCCATCGTTAACCATCCAAACATTGGTATTCTCAAGCCCGCAATTTTATGAATAATAACCGCACTGAGTACGGTCGCTAAAAAACCCCCTAAGGCCCCAGCCCAAGTTTTTTTAGGAGAAATCAAAGGCAAGACATGGCGTTTTCCCATGGTTATTCCAAAAGCATAGGCTCCAATATCTCCGGCAAAGACCATTACCAGAAGCGACAAGAACCAAAGGCTACCTTGATATTTAAACAATAAATCAATCAATAGAGCTGGAAACAAGGTTACATATAACAAGATCATTAGTGCTCGACTCTGAATATTTTGAAGAGTCTGAAGCGAATCACCCACCTTGAGTTGGATCGATAAGGCCAATCCCATTGTAATTGCGCTCACTAAAATATGAAACCGATAAGGCTCAATAAAAAGTATGAGCAAGAATAAGATATAGGTCGCGATTCCAAAGTATAACTTGAAGCGATTTGACAAAGGCTTCCAATTAATGAGATTGAGCCCTTCTTTGATCACAACAACTTCGAGAATCATGGCTAAGACCACAAGACCCGTTAATTCAAAAAACAAGTAAATCGCAGCCAAAATTCCAACGGCGGATAGGGCAGAAACAGTTCGCACTCCTAAATTTTTGAGTTTGGCTGATGCCATTAATTACCACCTTGTGGACGGGACGATGCAACTTGCTCAGACGTGATACCAAAGCGTCGCTCTCGCCCTTTAAAGGAATCGAGTGCTTTTGTGAAATCATGTTCATTAAAGTCAGGCCAAAGCACCGGAGTAAAATAAAGTTCAGAATAAGCTGACTGCCACGTTAAAAAATTAGAAAGGCGCACTTCACCACTTGTACGAATAATTAAATCAGGATCACCCACAGATTGTTTAACGAGTATCTCTGAGATCATTGATTCTGTAACTTGTTGTGGTTTTATTAAACCTTGTTGGACCTGAGTCGCAAGGTCTCTCATCACGTAAACCAAATCCTGACGGCCACCGTAGTTAAGTGCAAAAGTCAGATTCATTCCGGTATTATTTTTTGTCTCTTCCATGGTTAGATCAATCTGTTCAACCACAGCTGGAGGTAGTTCCCGATACTGACCAATAACTCTAAATTTAATATTTTGTTTATTGAGAAGATGCCGTTCACGCACTAGATAGCGGCGCAAAAGTCGCATTAAAAAACTCACTTCTTCGACTGGCCTTCCCCAATTTTCGGTTGAGAAGGCATACAAAGTGAGATTTTTTATTCCTAGTTGTACTGACTTAGTAATGATCTTTTTAGCAACCCGAGCACCTTTAATATGGCCGAATATCCTTGGACGACGGCGTTCTTTGGCCCATCGCCCATTTCCATCCATGATTATAGCAATATGCTCAGGCAAGATATGATCCTTAGATAGTCATGATGCTTTTTTCTTTTTCCTCAGCGACAGCATCGACTTTCTTAATATAATCATCTGTTAATTTTTGAATCTCAGTTTCAGATTTTTTACTCTCATCTTCACTGATAGCTTTGTCTTTTAATGCTTTTTTAGTTACTTCATTAGCATCTCGACGAGCCATTCGAATTGCAACTTTAGCATCTTCAACAATCTTTTTAGTCTGTTTTACAAGGTCCTTACGACGTTCTTCTGTAAGATCGGGAACTTTTAAACGAATGACTTTACCATCATTCATTGGAGTCATTCCGATATCGCTCTTGATAATAGAAGATTCAATTTCTTTTAAAATGGCAGCTTCCCAAGGCGCAATCAAAAATGACTTCGCATCTGGTGTTGAAATCGCTGCCACTTGTGAGAGTGGAGACAATGTTCCATAGTAATTAACTTTGATTGAATCTAACATCGAAACTTGAGCGCGCCCTGTGCGAATTTTTTTAAGCTCGTTGTTTAGAGCGCCCAAGGCTTTTTCCATTTTATCTTGAGTATCTTTTTTCAGATTCGCTAACATGATTCCCCCCTAGCGTACCAATGTACCAATAGATTCGCCCTTCACTGCCCGCAGAACGTTTCCATGGGTCATTAGATTAAAAGTTAAGATTGGCAGCTTGTTATCCATACAAAGACTCACGGCTGTAGAATCCATAACCTTAAGACCCTTATTTAATACTTCGATATAAGCTAATTCGTCGTACATTTTAGCATCAGGATTTTTCATTGGATCTTTATCGTAAATTCCATCAACCTTTGTCGCCTTCATAATTACTTCAGCGCCAATTTCTGCAGCTCTTAGTGCCGCCGCGGTGTCTGTTGTAAAATATGGATTACCCGTACCAGCAGCAAAGATGACGACTCTACCTTTTTCAAGGTGGCGAATCGCTTTTCTGCGAATATAAGGCTCGGCAATTTCTGCCATTTCAATAGCGGTTTGAACTCGAGTTGGAACACCCTCTTTTTCGAGGGCATCCTGTAGAGCTAAAGCATTAATACACGTCGCCAGCATACCCATATAGTCAGAGCTTGCGCGATCCATCCCACCAGCAGAAGCGGCAACACCTCTAAATATATTGCCACCGCCGATAACGATTCCGATCTCTGCTCCAACTCTATGAGCGTCCGCTACTTCCTGTGCGATTTGCTTAATAGTATCGGTATTAATTCCATGACCCTGCTTTCCTGCAAGAGCTTCACCACTTAATTTGAGGAGAATTCTTTTAAATGCAGAGTGTCCCAAAATTAACGACCTTTCATTTGAGCAGCAACTTCTTCAGCGAAGTTATCTTGTTTCTTTTGAAGACCAGCGCCTAGTTCAAAGCGAACAAACTTTTTAATAACAACTTGAGCGCCAACAGTTCCAGCAACTTGTTTTTGGTATCCACCAACAGTCAAATCAGGATTTTTAACAAATGCCTGATCTAACAAACAGTTTTCTGCTAACCATTTTTTCATTTGGCCATCGACGATCTTATCGATCATTTCTGCTTTCTTACCTTGTTCTTTTGCTTTTCCAACTAGAACTTCGCGTTCGCGAGTTTGAGCATCAGCTGGTATTTCAGCACTTGAAATCGCCATTGGATTCATTGCTGCAATATGAAGGCAAACATCATTAGCAAAAGTTTTGAATGCATCGTTCGACAAAGCTTCAGCCTTATCAGAACCAACTTCAATCAAAACACCAATTTTACCTTCACCGTGTAGGTAGGTGTGAACAAGAGATTGGTCTGAAACATATTTAGCATAACGGCGTACAACTAAGTTTTCACCAATTGTAGCAATTGTTTGTTTCAAGTGTTCAGCCAATGAAATAGACTCATTGCTTACGTATGGAGCATCAAGCAACTCAGTTGCAGGCTCATAAATTCCTACGTTTCCTTTTGCCGCCGCTTGTTTAGCAACATCAGTTACAAACGATTTGAAGCCGTCGTTACGAGCAACGAAGTCAGTTTCTGAGTTAACCTCTACAACAACTGCTACCTTGCCATCAGCCGATTTGAAAGCTTGCACCAAGCCTTCACTTGCAAGACGGTCCGCCTTTTTAGCAGCAGCAGAAAGTCCCTTTTTGCGGAGCCAATCAACAGCAGCTTCGAAATCACCTTGATTTTCTTCTAATGCTTTTTTGCAATCAAGCATGCCTGCGCTAGTTTTTTCACGCAGTTCTTTTACCATAGTCGCAGTAATAGCCATTTGTATCTCCTCGTCCTTTAGAATTACTCAGCAGATTCAGTTGTTGTATCTTGTGCTGCTTCTGGATTTTCCAACTCCGCTTCGATTTCGATTTTTTCAGCAAGACCAGCGGCAACTAGTTTTCTTTGTTTTTGAACTTTGACAACTTGTGGGCCAGCTGCTGCTGCTGGTCTTTCTTCGCGTTCTTTTCTTCCGCCTGGACGAGCACGACGTTTTTCAACAGTCGCTTCTTTTTCTTCTGCTTTAACGTCAGAAGCTTTGTCAGTTTGAGTACGAAGTTTTGCATCATACTCTTTGGCGCCTTCAAGATAAGCTTCAGCAACTAAGTTAGAAAACAATTTGATTGAACGGATAGCATCGTCGTTACCTGGAATTGGATATTCAATGATTTCTGGATCTGAGTTTGTATCAGCGATACCGATCACAGGGATACCAAGACGTTTTGCTTCAGCAACTGCAATGTGTTCTTTAACAAGGTCAACCACGAAAAGTGCTTTTGGAGTCTCTTTCATGTCACGGATACCGTTAAGGTAATCAGAAAGTTTAATATATTCTTTCTCGATTCCAGAACGTTCTTTTTTTGTGAAATACTCAAGCTCACCTTTTTCACGCATTTGATCAATCTTCTTAAGACGATCGATGCTTGATTTGATGGTTTCGAAGTTAGTCAAAGTACCACCAAGCCAACGCTTGGTTACATAATACTGACCAGATTTTTGTGCAGCTTCTTGAATTGGTTCAATAGCTTGCTTTTTTGTTCCAACAAATACCATTTTTCCGCCATCGGCAGCGATTTGTTTTACAAATTCGGCCGCTTTGTTAGCGCGAACAACTGATTTTTGGAGGTTGATGATATGGATTCCGCCGCGAGCCGTATAAACATAAGGCTTCATCTTAGGGTTCCAACGTTGAGTTTGGTGTCCAAAATGGACGCCAGCATCCAACATTTCTTTCATAGTAACTTGAGCCATGGTTTTCTCCTTCTGGTTAAACCGCCTTCTTTGCAGGGACCGTATTTTACGGTTGAACCCTCTCATGAGGGACCAGAATGTGCAAAAAAGTGTGTTATTGTTGAACGAGCTTAGTATCACGCCCCATGGCAAGATGGCAACAGCTGAATTTTACTGAGAAGTTCAAGATGGCAAATGTTTCATCCGCCCCATCATTCTATTCTATCTATTTGAATTTACTATCTTATTCTTACTGACAATGCCAAAAATGTATCATGGCAAGTGTTATCCATTCTGAAACTCCCCCAGCTATCGAATTTAAAACTGGCAGTTATCCTTCTACGGAAGTCTCGGAAGCAATAACTTCAGTGAGCTGATCGGCCACCAAACGAGACTGGTTGATTGAAGCAACAATATTTTTCTCACCAGAAGCGGTTCCATGAGCAAGCCAGAGATTATTAATTCCAGAGAAGGCTCCGCGTTTATCATACTTTAAATCAAGTTCGGCTTCCATCAGAGGAGCAACGAGAATTCTTTCAGAAAACATTTTATCAAGAGCTTCAGGATAGGCTCGTTTTATCTGACGTTTAATCTTCTTCAGTACAGCGCCAATTATCTCTGGATCTTCGCTCGACTCTTGATCAACAAAAGTCATCCACTGAGAATGCTGTAGAAGTTCGCCATTTACTTTGTCTGAAGGAATAGCTGGATGGAACAGACCAACGCAAGGCCCAAGCTCGTCTTGGGTGGTCCCATTCAGCAGGTGTAACTCAGAATGTTCAGAAATAACTCCGCGATGAAAGATATCTAAACCCAAAATGGTCCAATAATCTGCCTTCGCGATTTTTTGTTTAGCAGGAGCGGAAAGTATTTCATCTGTTAATAAATTGGACAGAAACTTTGGAGAAATCGCATGCACAAACTCACGTCCATTAATTTGTTTTTGGCCATTAACCATGACTGATTGAATTTGACCACTAGTTCCCTGATATTTAGTGACGATTGATCCTGGATACAGCCTCTCGCCTACAATTGCACCTAAATCCGCCACCATCTGCCCTAAAGATCGCGACAACTCTAAACGTCGCGGTTCAAGGAAATAGGCAAGCTCACGGTGAAAATCAGGAGCCTCTTTGCCAAATCCCACAAAGGGCTTCAAATCCCCATTTTGATAAGTAATAGGACCATTTTCAATTGAGCCAAACTCCACAGGAGTCGACATTAAACTATTGAGGAACTCAAGTGCAGAGGCACTGGCCTGAGTGTCGGGGAAAAACTTAATGCCATTATCCACTAGTCCCAATGGAGAATATACGAGGCGCGAGTGCCCCCCCGCAAATTCCGTACTTTCCAAAACACAAACATCAATGCCTTTTTTAATAAGCGACGCAGCAGTAGCCAGACCAGATAAACCTGCACCCACTACGACAACGTCATAAATATGATCTTTTTTTCTTATATGATTCATAACCTTAAAATCTAAAACTAAGGCGCAGTTTGCAAGGACTTTGAAGAGTCTTTCATATTCTGACTCGGTGTCACTCTAAGACGAAGCTTTTCTGATTTACCCTTAAGAATAAATCAGCCACCATTACCTTATAACATCGGCAGAGATTGGTGGAGGTAAAATGATTTCTATTTTTTTT
>CAZYOE010000038.1:0-33170 GCA_964648725.1 uncultured Pseudobdellovibrionaceae bacterium
GAACAGATAAACAAATTTTGATTGAATTAACGCGGCTTATCCGCGCCGTTGAGTTATTTTAAGTGTTTAGAATTATTTTGTGATTTTGCGTAAGAACCAGTTTTCGTATTTATGTGCTATTGAAAATTGGAGCGGGAAAAGGGGCTCGAGCCCTCGACCTCCACCTTGGCAAGGTGGCGCTCTAGCCAACTGAGCTACTCCCGCGAATTCATTTGGAGACTCAAGTGTTTAAACAGCACTCTTATTTCTGTCAATCATTTGATAGAGAGAATTAGGCGAGGAGCGTCAGTTTTGCAATGGTCTTAACTTTGGAAGCACATTTCATGGCAGGGTTTTGCCATTAAAAGGTTTTGTTTCAACTAAAAAGTCATTTATTAAGCAATAGTTTTGCCTTTGTTTGCGATAGCCTCTTTGTATCCTTGAAAATACTCCCAGCCACTGGTGAGACTTAAGATAGTGCTCAACCACAAGGCCCCATAGGCCCATTTATGAATTGGCATTGAGGTAAAAACTTCTGGCCCAAGAATTAAAAAGGGAATCGCACTCATTTGTAGTGCTGTTTTCCATTTTCCAGCAGGCTTTGCGGCAATCACAATTTGGTCTGCGGCAGCTACTGATCGCAAGCCGCCAATCAAAGTATCGCGAGTGATAATCAAAACGACCATATATGGATCTATTAATTTATGCACAACGAGCATGACCAAAATAGCAGATACCAAAATTTTGTCCGCTACGGGGTCCATAAATTTTCCCATATTGGTTGATGCATCATATTTTCGAGCAAAATAGCCATCATAATAGTCAGTAATACTGGCCAAGCCAAAGAGGGCGCACGAAATCCATTTGAGAGTAATACCATCGATGCTCATAAGAGCTAAAATGGGTAGGGCCAATGCCATCCGACTGATTGTGAACCACATCGGAAGCTTTTTGCGCCAGTCTTTGGACATTGGGTGTTCTCCTTGTTTTGCAGAATCACTGTATTGTACATTACAATATCGGAATTGGTAATTAGATGAAGCAAGGAAAATATTTTGGTTGTCAGGTGTGTTAGAGTTTTGATGGTTCTGCTGCTGATTTATTGTGAAAGGTTCGCGTGGGCCTCGGTTCAGCCGATTCAGTCCGAACCCTTTTGGAAGGTTCGACCTGAGTTATTTGCCCAAGTGGAAAAACAGCGTGCGATCATGGTTTCGGCTAAATTTTCAGAAAAGGAAAAGTTGTGGGTGTTTTTGGGTGGAGGCCATATTAAGGCGGATCTTGAAGAGAGTTGGAAGGTTGTTCGGCAATATGAGATGTTGAGTCGGTTGACCTGGGTCTTTAGTAAGGTTCAATATGATACAAAATTGCAGGAGCTTTTTCTGATGCTAAAGTTCTTGGGTTTTGAGCGAAGTCTTGTGGTTAAGATTTATGAAATCAAAGACAAAAATAAGGGAACTCTCCAGTTTCAAATTATCAAGGGCTTTTTTCAAGGGTTAACTGGGCAGATGGGATTTTCATCATACTCGCAGATGGTGACGGAAGCGAGTGTCAGTGCGAAGTATGCTGGGGAGGTACCATTTCCGGGTTGGATATTTGCACCGGGGGCTGAAGCAGTAATGCATTATGTAGCTAGTGAATTGCGCGAAATCGTGGAGCAGTCTTTATCAGCGAGAAAATCAAAGCAATGACTTGATTTCAGCGGAGAATTCGCCAATCATTTGTAAGCATCGGGTATTTGCGAAAGAGGTGAATGGTGAGTATCGAAGGGTTGGATCGTCGTAAGTTTCCGCGATTACTATTAGCCCATCCTGATGGGCAATTTGACAAGCTTGAAGGTCTGCAATTTTTGTGGCCAAAGGGCGGTAAATCTCAAATTCTGGATCTAAGCTATTCAGGATTAGCTATCAGTAGCCAAGGTTTTTTAGATGCTGTTAAGCTTGGTGATTATATTGAGGCCCATATTTTGTTGCCTGGTGAAGAACAATTGCAAATCCCAGTTTCAGTTCGAGTGGTTAGAAAAACAGCGCAAATTATCGGTCTAAGAATTGATTCCACAAGCCCGGAAGGTCGAATTAAAATCGACCAAGTCATGAAAGATCTGATCGTTGCCGAAAATGTGCGCAAGATGTCGCCCCTTTTGCTTCATAGCAGCCTTCAGTGTGACGTTTGGTATCATGGCCCTTTCGACACTAATTTATTTTTGTGGAAAGACGGTTTAAGTCTAGTTCGTGCGTACATTGAATACGACAACACCGTATTGGTATATGAAGAGGGTAACTTTCGAGTGGCCCGGACCGCGAGTACTTCTGATGAAGCGCATGGATACGGTGGTCCTTTTTTAATAAAGAATTTTTTAGAGCAAAAACTTTCTCTTGGGCATGGTTGGATTGATAGGTTACAAAGGCTCTTAATGCGAATACCAGAAGGAAAAGAAGATATTCAGCTGGTGTTCGATTTACTCCAGAAAAAGAAAATGGGTATATAGAGCCAGGGGGCCAAATGTCCTTTAAGTTTTTACGTCCGGTTCACCTCTACGAGACTGATCTCATGGGGGTAGTTCATCATTCTAATTATATTCGCTATATGGAAGAGGCTCGTTTTGCTTGGTTGCGTGAGCAAAATCTCATTCATTTACATGGTACAAACCAAAATTGTGTATTCGCGGTTTTGGATATTCAAATCGGGTATAAAGCGCCACTTCGCTGGGGAGATACCTTTGAGGTGGAGCTTAAAGTGGTACAAATGCGTAGCCGATTCCGATTTGATGCGGTTATTCGAGCGGTTAGGGATGACTATCCCGTGGTATCGCAGGGAGTTGTGGTTCTTGCTTGCGTAAATAATAAAATGCAGCCAATTAAACCTCCAGGGGAACTAATAAACTTTTTCAATCGAGAGGCTGAACATGGATCGTAACTTAGCTCTAGAGTTTGTTCGAATTACCGAGGCTGCAGCATTGGCGTGTGCCAATCTTATCGGAAGGGGCGATGAAAAAGCCGCAGATAGGGCCGCTGTGGATGCAATGAGAAAAGCTTTTGATAGCGTTCGTATTGATGGCACGGTAGTGATCGGTGAGGGTGAGCGTGATGAAGCTCCAATGCTTTATATTGGAGAAAAGGTGGGGCGCAAATCTGAAGAAGCTCCCAAGATCGATATCGCCCTTGATCCCCTCGAAGGAACTACGATTTGTGCCAAGGGTGGAGTGGGAGCCATTTCTGTGATTGCGGTGGCAGAAAAAGGCGGATTTTTACATGCTCCCGATACCTATATGGACAAAATTGCTTGCGGCCCAGGAGCTAAAGGAGTGATTGACTTGGATCTGAGTCCCTCAGAAAACGTTCATCGGGTTGCCGAAGCGTTGCGAAAACCAGTCGGAGATATGATGGTGGTCATTCTTGATCGACCTCGACATCAAGATCTCATTCAGGAAGTTCGTAAGACTGGTGCTCGTATTCAGTTAATCGGAGATGGTGATGTTTCTGCTGCAGTCGCAGCAGCATGGCCCGATACTGGTATAGATATGCTGATTGGTATTGGTGGTGCTCCTGAAGGTGTGATTTCCGCGGCGGCCATGCGATGTTTAGGCGGTGATTTTCAGGGACGGCTAAAGTTCCGCAATGAGGAGGAAAAACTCCGCGCCGGACGAATGGGCGTCGTCGATCTAAATAAAAAATATCTAGTGAATGAATTGGCTTTTGGCTCCGTGATGTTCTGTGCGACTGGGGTGACCGATGGCCCAATGTTAAAAGGGATTAAGTTGTTGCCTGGCCGTCAAGCCACCACTCAATCCTTAGTGATGAGATCCACAACAGGTACTGTAAGAACAATTCAAGCTCATCATAACCTCACTATTAAACCAGGGGTTTTGTAGTGGCCGGAACCTGTTTTTCATGTGGTAAAGCCCTTAATCTATCGGGTGAAGTCAGTCGACGGGAGGAATGCCCTTCCTGTCGGGCGGACGTGCATGTATGTAAGAATTGTCATTTTTACGACCGAACAGCCTATAATGAGTGTCGCGAGCCTCAGGCTGATGTTGTGAGAGACAAAGATCGCTCCAACTTTTGTGATTATTTTCAATTGAGCCTCAAAGGGGCTAGCTCGGGACCCAGTAAAGAAGATTTAAAAGCACAGGCGGAGGCCTTATTTAAGAACTTTGGAAAAAAATAAGGTCTTGTCTTGGACAAGCATCCTGCCACATAGTATTAATATTGTTTAAATTAGGAGGTCTTTGGTGGCCAGCGCAAAAACGACGGAAGTTTTTAATTGTACAGTTGATCAATTTTTTAGAATTATTTCTGATTATGAAAAATACCCAGAGTTTTTAAAAGAGGTAACAAAAACTCGTATTCTCCAATCTAATGGTAATAAAAAGTTGGTTGAGTTCGAAGTATCAGTGATTAAGTCTTTTAAATATAATTTGTGGCTGACTGAAAGTGCCCCCATTGACATCAGTTGGGAACTAGAGTCTGGTGATATGTTTAAAACATCTGTTGGTTCTTGGAAACTTCAGGATGAAGCTGGAAAATGCCGTGCGACTTATTTCTTGGATGCAAGCTTTAATTTATTTGTTCCAGGACCAATTGCCAAGGCTTTGGTGAGTGTGAACTTGCCGGCAATGATGAGTTCTTACCACAAAAGAGTTCAAGAACTTTACGGAAAATAAATAGGAAAATTCCATGGCTGGAAAAAAAGAGCAAAAGAAGCAAGAAGAGGAACGAGACGAATCTACGGAAGAATCGAAGGGATTGTTCGGTGAGGCTTTAAAGAAAGTCTTTGCGGCTGGGGTGGGTGCGGCCTTCATGACCGAAGAGAATATTCGGGCTTACTTGGCAGAACTAAAACTCCCCAAAGAATTTTTGAATTTGCTCCTTCAACAGGCGAATAAGTCTAAAGAGGAACTCATTCAAAGGGTCGGCAAAGAAATCATGCAGATTGTGAATAAAGTTGATTTTGTCAGCGAATTTTCTAAATTCGCAGAGACACATCGGTTTAGAGTTACCGCAGACATTGAGATTATTCGTAAAGATTCAAAGTCCTCCAAATCCAACTGATTAAATAACGGTGGGGGTCAACCATGAATCTATCGTCTGAAGCAAGTCAACAGTGGACGATCTATAATCCAGCCAATGGAGAAGCATTGGCTCAGTATTTTTATAGTTCCAAAGAAGAAATAGAGACGAGCTTGCAGCAGTTGGAGAGTGAATATCAACGATTCAGGAAGTCACCTATATTTGAACGTACCGAGGCCATTCATCGCTTGGGTTCCCTGCTCAGAAAGAATAAAAATAATCTTGCTTTGTTAATGGCGCAAGAAATGGGGAAGCCCATTCGGCAAGGCCAGGCCGAAATAGAGAAATGTGCTTTGACTTGTGCCTACTATGCAGAGATGGGCGAAAAATTTGTTATGAGCCAGGAGGTTTCAGCTCACTATGGTCAGACCTGGGTCGTTAAAAGACCCCTGGGGATTATTCTAGCTGTGATGCCCTGGAATTTTCCATTTTGGCAGGTAATCCGTTGTGTAGTACCAGCCTGGCTCAGTGGTAATGTGGTCTTGCTAAAACACGCACCTTCAGTTCAGGGGTGCGCTCGCTGGATTCAGGAGTTGGTACAAGAGGCCTTTGGTTCAACTCCCTTGTTACAGTTGCCAATGACCAATGACCAGACCGAGCAAATTATTGGAGATGCTCGCATTAGGGCCATTAGTTTTACGGGTAGCAGTCGAGTGGGACGTAGATTAGCTTCTCTTGCAGGTTCGCATCTCAAAAAAATAGTTCTCGAACTCGGAGGGAGTGATCCCTATATTGTTCTCGAAGACGCTGATATTGAGTTGGCGGCTCAAATGTGTGTGAAAGCGCGTTTTATTAATTCCGGTCAAAGCTGTGTGGCAGCCAAACGTTTTCTTATTCATCAATCCGTCTATGCTGATTTTAAAACATTGGCTGTTGGGCTTGTAAAGAATCTTTATTTAGGTGATCCGACCGATGAAAAAACTGATATTGGGCCTATGGCGGAAGAACGCTTGCGGCAGGGAGTCTTGCAGCAACTTATCGAGAGCTTGACTCTTGGGGCTCAAGTTCTTTTAGGCGGAGCCTCATCTGAGGTTGTAAACGGAGGGAAAGGTTTTTATATTGAACCGACCATAATTGAAAATGTGACTCCCTTAATGCCTGTGATGGCAGAAGAATGTTTTGGACCCATTATGCCATTGATGCCGATCTCATCTTTGGAGCATGGAGTATTTTTGGCCAATCAATCTCCCTATGGTCTTGGAGCGGCCCTATTCACCCGTCGCCCAGAGTTGGCTTGGCCGATTGCTTCTGAGGAACTGGAAGCTGGAATAGTTGCCATTAACGATTTTATCCAGAGCGATCCTCGTGTTCCTTTTGGAGGAGTAAAGGATTCTGGTTGGGGGCGGGAACTTGGTTCTCAAGGAGTTCTTGAGTTTGTTAATTTGAAGACCGTTGGAGTGGCTAAAGGCTTTTTTTAATCGCCTTTCATACCTATTAAGTAGTAATAGATTATCGATGAAAAAAACGATTTGGTCTGGCTTAGATCACAAAATTTGGAAGAATCGTTCCTCCTGGCCTCAATTCAAGCGCCTGCTCATCGGCTTTAGCGGCGGCCTTGACTCCACAGTGGTGTTGTCAGTCTTACATCGTTTATCAATGGCGGGTCAGTTCGAGATTATCGCAGCTTATATTCACCATGGACCTGGCACCCAAGAAACTTGGAGAAATGAAGCCTTGATGCACTGCCAATCTTTTTGTGAGCAGAATTCTATTAAGTATGTTCAGGGTGGTCCAAGCGTGGAGCCGCTGTTAACGGAGGCTGATCTTCGGGAATTTCGCTATTCAGAATTAAGACGATTAAAGCTTGAACTCGACTGTGATTTTATTATCACAGCTCATCACGCCGATGATTTGCTGGAAACGAGAATGCTGCGTTTACTGCGAGGAACAGGTCCTGTTGGGTTAGAGGCATTAGTTGAGTTTGAAGCAGACCTTTGGCGACCATTATTGCAGGTGAGCAAAAAAAGAATTCAGCAATATGTTAACGAAAACCAATTAAAATTTATTGAGGATCCAAGTAATTTGAGTTTGGATCCATTGCGTAATTGGCTCCGAAATGACTTATTTCCTCGAATTGAGAGGCGCCAGGTTGGATTGGTTAATAACCTAGGGCGATCACTACAGCTTTTGGTCGAGGCTTTGGGTGAAGGTTTGCCAATGGAGATCAAAGACTTAGGTGAAGGAAATTTAGCTTTAGAACGAAGCTCTTATTTGGCACTTTCTCTCGTAGAACAGCGTAGAATGCTCGCTAGAGTACTTTTTCAGCTTGGTTTGAAAAATTATTCTCAAGGACAGGTTGAAGAATGGCAGAAGAGACTAGACAACCCTCAAAAAGTTCACAGCTTTAAGTTGGGGCTTGTACTATGCAGTATTGACGCAAAGCAAGTTCGAGTTCGCGTCGAGGCCCAATAGTTCTGACTCACCCTTTCGGCGAGTTTTTTTATTTGTGGTGACCTTTCGTTGTATCTATAAGGTTATATTCAGATAAAATAGGGATGGTGAGATCGGGCCTTTGTTTACTTTTGAAAGGATATTGAATGCGAAATAGCCAAAAAACCTTAGCATTGTGGTTCTTCCTCTTTCTGATGGGAATTTTCCTTTGGCACACTTATGAAAATCGTCATCCCACAATGATTCAGGATTTCAATTACTCACGATTTATCGAGGCTCTTAAAAATAGCGAAATTGCTTCGGTGACTTTTAAGCAAGATACCAGCGAAATTTATGGTGAGGTAAAACCAGAGTTCGAAGCCAAATACAGCGGGAAGTCATTTAACATTATCGGTAATACAACTGATGAAGGTTATAAAGAAGTAAAAGCGATGGGCATTGTGCCGAATTATGAGCGTGGTGAAAACGCTAATATGTTTCAGTCCTTTCTCGTAAACTGGCTGCCGCTTGTCCTAATCGTTCTCATGTTTTTATTTATCATGCGCCAAGTACAAGTGGGCGGTGGTAAAGCGATGTCGTTCGGAAAGAGCCGTGCGCGTCTCCTCACAGAACATAAAAACAAAGTCACATTCAAAGATGTTGCAGGCGTTGATGAAGCCAAAGAAGAATTGAGCGAGATTGTTCAATTCCTTAAAGATCCTAAAAAATACACTCGTCTTGGGGGCCGAATCCCTAAAGGGGTTTTATTAGTTGGACCTCCAGGAACTGGTAAAACGTTGCTGGCACGAGCGATTGCGGGTGAAGCCGGTGTTCCATTCTTTACTATTTCTGGGTCAGATTTCGTAGAAATGTTTGTTGGGGTTGGAGCCAGTCGGGTTCGTGATTTGTTTGAGCAAGGAAAACGTCAGGCACCATGTTTGATCTTTATCGACGAAATCGATGCTGTCGGTCGCCATCGTGGGGCCGGCATGGGTGGCGGTCATGATGAAAGAGAACAAACACTGAATCAGCTCCTTGTAGAGATGGATGGTTTTGAAAGTAATGATGGCGTAATTTTAATCGCTGCTACCAACAGACCTGACGTTCTTGATCCCGCTCTTTTGAGACCAGGACGATTTGATCGTCGTGTAGTTGTAAATAAACCAGATTTAAACGGTCGATTGTTTGTGTTGCAAGTACATACTCGCAAAACGCCATTAGGCCCAGATGTTGATTTAGGTAAGATTGCTCGTGGTACTCCTGGCTTTTCGGGCGCTGATTTAGAAAACCTTGTTAACGAAGCAGCTTTAGTTGCTGCTCGAACTGACAAAAAGTTTTTAGGTATGGCTGACTTTGAAATGGCTAAAGACAAAGTCTTGATGGGTTCTGAGCGCCGTTCAATGGTCATTTCAGATGAAGACAAGAGAGTGACTGCATATCACGAAGCGGGTCACACCCTTGTGGGCAAAAAACTCACTGGTCTTGATCCTATCCATAAGGTAACGATTATTCCTCGCGGAATGGCTCTTGGTATCACTCAAACCTTACCAGAAAAGGATGCTATTAGTCTGACCAAATCAAAAGCCGAGAACATGATTGCTTTCTTGTTTGGTGGTCGTGCTGCTGAAGAGCTTATTTACAAAGATGTTACCACTGGCGCTGGAAATGATATTGAGCGCGCAACAGAAATTGCTCGTCGAATGGTTTGCGAGTGGGGTATGAGTGATAAGCTTGGGCCATTGTCCTATGAGAAGCGCGAAGGACCAGTATTCTTGGGAATGCAGTATGGTCACACATCGCGTGAATACTCTGATTCCAAAGCTCAAGAGATTGATGCCGAAGTGTATCGAATAGTGAGTGAAGGTTACCAGAAAGCTAAAAATATTCTTGAAGAAGGTAAGGATGCGCTTGAACGTTTAACTCAAGCACTTCTAGAATTTGAAACTATCGATAGTCACGAAGTTGAATTGCTCGTGAATGGCGGTAAAGTCGAAGAAATTCAAAAGATACGTGATAACGCCAGCCGCAATAGCGGAAATGGTGGCGACAAAGTTGAGATCTCAACAGAAGCCTTAGAAAAGGCTCAAGCTAACAATGGGTCAGATCCCGTTGGCGGTAGAGGGCCAGTAACAGTTTAAGGAATTAACTGGGGGTTTTTATAGATGGTTCAATGATTGAGCCAAGTTGAGGAGGATTGGTGGACGGTTTGTTGAAACAGTTCATCGAAAACTGGCATTTTATTTGGGGTCAATTTCGTTGGCAAGACGGGGTTGACCTTTTACTCGTTTGGTTTTTGATTTATCGACTCCTTTTACTTATTCGCAAAACAGGTGCGGTTCAAATCTTATCGGGCTTAGGTCTCCTCGCTATTTTTTATATTCTCAGTCTTCACTTTGGCCTTTTTACATTTAACTGGCTGCTGGATAAATTCTTTGCCCATTTATTTTTGATTGTGGTGATCCTTTTTCAGAGTGAAATTCGTCGGATTTTGGCACAGCTCGGAAGTCAGTCATTTCTTAATGGTGTTTCCGTCGTTCAAGAAACCCATGTCATTGAAGAGATCGCTAAGGGTATTGTAGGTGTTGCTCAAAAGGGTTATGGAGCTCTCGTGGTCATTGAACGTGACATCTCCGTTGATTATCATATCGAGTCTGGAACTGAAATGGACAGTCGCGTTTCTGCAGAAATTATCGAGTCGGTATTTCATCCGACCAGCCCAGTGCATGACGGGGCGATGGTCATTCGCAGCAGTCGAATCTTATCCGTTGGTTGCTTTTTACCACTCAGCAAAAATCCAATTCTTGATCGTAACTTGGGAACCCGACATCGGGCCGCACTTGGCTTGACTGAAGAAACCGATGCCCTTGTTTTGGTGGTGAGTGAGGAGTCTCGTTCAGTGGGGCTTGTTCATGCCGGGCAACTGACTCCAAATGTGGATGGTGTGGTCTTAAGAAGAACTCTCTATGAATTTTTAGGTTTGAAATATAAGGGAGTTGGCGCATGATTACCAAACGATTTGGAGTTGAGCACCTTGGTTACAAGATCATTGCGCTTTTAATCACCCTCATTCTTTGGGTTACGGTTGTGAGCCAACGTGAAATGATTTCCACCCAAAAAGTTACCGTTCAATTTGTAGTACCCATTGAGTTCAAAATCGAAGGGACCAATCAAGTCGAAGTTGATGTGCGTCTGGAAGGTCCGCGTCCATTTCTGAAGCACTTTTTGGAGAAGTCGTGGCTTTCCACGGTGGTCGTTCCGATCAGAAACCCCAACGTGGGGCCATATCCAGTCCAAATTCCAATTTCTGACTTTCAATTGCCCCCCGACATAAAAGTGCTTTCAATTAATCCTCGTGAAGTGGTATTGCAGATTAACAAAGTTGGTCATTAGATTTTGCAGAAAAAGCATTTTTTCCGTGAGATCGAATGAACGGTGATGTTTAAACTGGAAAGATTGCTGTCATTGAATAAAAGGTAAGAACTCGTGGAAAAACAAACGACTAAGAAAAGCGAAAAACAGAAAACCCCACCCAAATTATTTGGAACGGATGGAATTCGCGGGCAGGCCAACGAATATCCAATGCTCCCCAATATCGTTGTCAAAGTGGGGCAGGCGATCGGTGTTTTGCTCCAGCAAAGTAAAATTGAAGGAAAGACACCAAGCCCTAAAGTTGTCATCGGAAAAGATACCCGATTGTCAGGCTATATGCTTGAAATGGCGTTGGCATCAGGCCTGAATTCAATGGGTGTCACGGTTCAGCTGGTGGGACCGCTCCCAACCCCTGGAATCGGATTTATCACTCGTAACATGCGTGCCGATGCAGGTATTGTCATTTCCGCTAGCCATAATCCATACTCAGATAACGGCATCAAAATTTTCGGTGCAGACGGTTACAAAATTCCCGATGAAATGGAACGCGAAATCGAACGTTTGATCTTTGAAGATAAATTCGAAGAGCATTTAGCAAAGTCTAATCAATTGGGGCGCTCACGTCGCATTGATGATGCTCAAGGTCGCTATATCGTTCATGCGAAAAACACGTTTCCAATGGATCTGACATTGGATGGTTTGCGCATCGTTCTTGATACGGCCAATGGTGCATCCTACAAAGTAGCAAAAGCGGTGTTTGAAGAGTTGGGCGCTGAAGTGATTCAAATCGGTGACGAACCCAATGGTTTAAATATCAATGATAAATCTGGAGCACTCTACCCAACAGCAGTGGCCAATGCCGTACTTCATTATCGAGCTGACGTAGGCGTCAGTCTTGATGGTGATGCCGATCGAGTGATGATGGTGGATGAAAAAGGACAGGTCTTAAACGGCGATCATATCCTCGGCATATGTGCGATCCACATGAAAAAGAATGGTTCCCTCAAAAACAATCAACTGATTGTAACCCATATGAGTAACTTTGGACTTGAAAAAGTGATGCGCAGAAATGGCATTATGGTGACCAAAGTAAATGTGGGCGACAAGTATGTAGTGGAGGAGTTGCGCCGCTCGGGAGGTAATCTCGGCGGGGAGCAATCAGGTCACATTATTTTTCTCGATCATTCCACCACAGGTGATGGTTGCGTTGCGGCGCTCAATGTTCTCGCCGTCATGCGGGAATCCAAAAAGCGTCTCAGTGAGCTGCAAAGTTGGATCGAAGAAGTTCCACAGATTCTGATCAATGTGCGTGTAAAACGACGTGCGCCGGTAGAGGAGATTAAAGGTTATCAAGAGCTTGTTGATAAGATCACCGCTGAACTTGGCGAAGAGGGAAGAGTGTTTATTCGTTTTTCTGGAACAGAACCGGTGATTCGTATCTTGGTTGAGGGTCCGGATCGATACAAGATTCACGAATACGCTCAAGATATCGCCCACCTTCTAGAGAAGGAGCTCATGTAATGGCTAAAAAACATATTCATCTCGGTGTCAATGTCGACCACATTGCAACCTTAAGACAAGTCAGAGGCGGAACAACATCATATCCTAATCTCGTTGAACATGCGAAGTTAGCAATACAAGCGGGGGCCAGCCAAATTACGATTCACCTTCGAGAGGATCGTCGTCATATTCAACTCAAAGATTTGCAGGAACTTTCAAAAATCAAAGAGGTACCCCTAAATTTAGAAATGGCAGTCACTCCAGAAATGGAAAAGTTGGCCTTAAAGCACAGACCAGCTTGGGTTTGTATTGTTCCTGAAAAGCGCCAGGAGCTGACCACGGAAGGTGGCTTGGATGCTACGAAAGTTATGAGACGACTTAAGCCCATGATGGCTAAATTCAAAAAACGAGGAATTAAAGTATCTTTGTTTATTGGACCATCCATGAAACAAGTGAGTGCGGCTCATGACTTGGGAGCCGATGCCGTTGAGTTTCATACTGGGCATTGGGTTCTTGCTAAGAGCAAAGAGCGCGCGAAAGAATGGAATGATTTGTGTGAGGCCGCGGTGTTTGCCCATGAGTTGGGTATGAGAGTTCATGCCGGCCACGGTCTTGATTTTGAAACCGCCAAAGAAATTCGGGCGCTTCCGCATTTGGTGGAAGTGAATATTGGCCACTCCTTAGTTTGCTATTCCATTGAAATGGGCTTGGTGGCGGCAATAAAGAAGATGCGTCAGCAGTTGAAATGAGCGTGTGTGCTTGAGCGCGGAGCCTAATTTCAAGGTATCCTATTAAAGGCACAAGCTATAATGAGGGGTGTTGTTTCAAACAATTGAAACAAATGCCTCCCGCAAATAAATTACCTTGGGCTGAAATGTTTACTGCTAATATCAAAGACGACGTTCTGGTTTGCCGAAATGGGGTGGGAACATGGAGCTTGTTGCTGGTTGGGTTTTCCATCAAAAAAGTGAATCCATATCTAGATTTTGGTCGCGTATCCAACCTCCCATTTTTTGAGCCACGAGTTTCCCACAGCACTGAGATGGCAGCCACCCTAGCGTTTCAGAGAGTCATTGCAGGAACTAGATACCACCAGCCGTAATGGAGAAACGGCAGGTTGATTTCCATCCGGCTTCGCTGCATTTTCAATTTTAAAATTGTTAACTATAACATTAAGTTTTTTCATCATCTCACAATTTTATTGAGGGTATTGAAGACCTGAACAGATTCAGTTGTTTCAATGTCTTTCCCTTTTTGTTGAGCGGTTTGAATGCCTCCGGGGAGACTGAATCCGCAGAGAACCTCTTCATCATCACATTCGTGTTGGCCATGACCGACCACCGTTACGAGGCTGTCGATTTTTAAACTTCGGCTTTTTTCCTTCAGATCGCCTTGAAATCCACTAAGTAACAAGCTGAGAATTACTGATTCTGCTTTGTCGCCTTTGATTGTAACCTTTTGTGTATTAGCCAAAGCGATCATAGGAACCATTGCAGCTAAAGTGATGAATAAGTTTCTGATTTTCATAAATTCTCCTGTTATCCGGAAATTCTTATTTTGAGTTCCCGGAGTTTGTTTGTTGGAATCTGATATAAGGAATTTAGTGACATCTGAAAAGTAGATGTTTTATATATTAACTAGCTAATTATTAGATATTATGCTAAGCTGTGAAAACTATGGAATTAAATCATTTAAGAGTTTTTTATGAAGTGGCAAAAGTGGGAAGGTTTACCGAGGCAGCACAGCGTTTATATATCAGCCAATCGGCTCTCAGTCGCTCTGTCGCCCTTTTAGAAGAAAGCCTGGCCGTTAAATTATTTGAGCGATCTCAAAAAGGAGTTACTCTTACGCAAGTTGGAACTGAAGTCTTTCGTTACTGCGAACAGATTTTCAATACGGTGGAGGAAATCAAGCGCGTGTGTTCGGGGACTCGCGAAGTCTGCGAAGGACCATTGCGATTTGCTACGACTGATCACGTGACCAATTATTTATTGGTTGGTCCTTTACAGGATTTCCGAAATGATTATCCGGCGGTGATTCCAAGTGTATTTACCGGAACTCCTGATGAAATTATTTCGAACCTTCTCAGTACTGAATGTGAATTTGGGTTATTGTTTTCAAAGGTTCCTATTCCGCAGGTTGAATATGATGCAATTAGGGAGGAGCCCATGAGTCTTGTCGTCAAAACTCAAATTTGGGACGAGCTTAAATCATCAAGTACCCAGACGACATTGAATCGTATTTTGAAAAAGGTGGGTTATATCTCTTCCATAGGAGCCCATGCTCAACAAAGACCTTCCAGAGTTTTGCATGAACTCTTTGGGCAAATGCCACCCATTGGTTTTGAAGCCAACGGCCAAGAAGCACAAAAACGTGTGTGTCTGGGAGGGGGAGGGGTTGCTTATTTGGCTCGATTTATGGTGGAGTGGGAAATTAAGTCGGGGCTTCTTCACGAAATCAATGTACAACATCCCCATTCCTTCAAACTATGGCTGGCGACTAAAAAAGGACGATTTTTGAGTTTGCCCGCCAGAATGTTTCTGGAGAAATTGCGAAACCACAAAAATTGAGGTGCGAAATGCGAAAGTTAGTCACATCAGAACAAGCTCTGCATTTAGATCGCCGAACACAGGAACTTGATGGTGTTTCTGTTGAGTCACTAATGGAAAATGCAGGCAAGCGAGTTGCTATCGAGATTCAAAAAGACTACTCAAATTTGAATTCGGTGATTGTTTTGGTTGGGCCAGGTAATAATGGTGGGGATGGGTTAGTCCTTGGGCGATTTTTAGTGAAGGCAGGAGTGAAAGTAGTGTTAGTTGCTCCTCATGAAGGAGATTCACAGTTATGGAAAAAGAAGAAGGCGCAACTTTTAGAATTTCAGGAGAACGTTACTTGGATAAGTGGTGATGGGCTTTCGAGTTTCACTACCAGTTATAAAGATGAAAAATGGGATTTATTAGTAGATGCGGCATTTGGCGTCGGGCTGTCTCGTCCTTTGAGCTCATTGTGGGTTAGTGTATTAGAGTTTTTAGGTGAACGATCAGTAAAAAAAGTGGCCGTAGATCTTCCATCAGGACTTGATGCAACCACAGGGCTGAAGGGAGATGGCGTTTTAAATTTTGATCATACTTATTCTTTGGGTGTGGCTAAACTGGGATTGGTGATCGGTGATGGCCCCTTGTTTTGCGGAAAAATAAAAGTATTGGAGATTGGCTTTTCACCACAGGCGTTGCAGGAACTAAATCCTAGAATGTTTTACTTTGGGCTTAGAGAGGCATTAAAGGTAATACCTGCAAAGTGCCGATGGGATTCTAATAAAAGCTCACGGGGACATCTGTTGGTGATTGCGGGCTCACCAGGAATGGAAGGTGCTGGTGCGCTTTGTTCGTTGGCAGCAGCGAGGATGGGGGCGGGCTATGTCACTTGGGCTCGATGGCCAGAGAAGGAAAATGAAACGCCAGCAGTAATTCTGTCGGTGGAGCTCGATGCGGAATTGCATTTTTTGGATTCAATGAAGAAACCTTCGGCGGTGGTCATAGGACCAGGCCTTGGGATTAATGAGCGTAGTCGAAAGTTGATAAAAAACATTTACAAGCAATTTGCAGAGCTGCCCGTGGTAGTGGATGCCGATGCTCTTCATTTGCTTAAGGCAGAGGGGTTGTACCCAGTTCCTAGCCAGTGGATACTCACCCCGCACGTCGGTGAGTTGGCAAGGCTATTAGGAATTGCTGTCGAAGATGTAAATAATAATCGTTTGCAAGTCATTTTGCGAGCCCAAAAAGAGTTGGGCGGGACTCTTTTGCTTAAAGGCTACCGCAGCATGGTCGCCGACGCCCAAGGACGCGTCTTTGTGATTGGCGCTGGTGGGCCTGTTCTTGCTAAGGCCGGCACCGGCGATGTGTTGGCAGGAATGATTGGGGGGTGTATGACAAAAGGAATGAAGAGCGAATTGGCTCTCATTTTTGCTGCTTTCGTGCATGGAAGATCTGGTGACCTTTACGCTCGGAAATGGAAGAATGACTTTACCATGATCGCGACTGATCTCATGGAGTTGATTCCTATGGTAATTAGAGGGCTCTATGGAAAAAAGTAAGTTACAAACCGTTACTACAAAAACTTTAAAGAGTTTGGAGGACACCCGAGCGTTGTCCAAAGAAATCGCTAAGCATTCTAACGGGCATTTAGTTTTAGGACTACAAGGTGAAATGGGGAGCGGTAAAACTCATTTTGTCAGGGCTCTCGCACACGAATTGGGAGCAGTGATTAGTGAGGTGAACTCCCCAACATTTGCTGTCCATCAACAATATTCAGGAAAGGACCTAACTATTCATCATATTGATCTCTTCAGATTAGAATCCGAAGAGGAAATTGAGAGCAGCGGTTTTTGGGATCTTTTTTATGAAACCAATGTTTTGATCGCGGTGGAGTGGATTGATCGAATTGCGGAAAATCAGATTCCTGAAAACTTTTCCTATATGCATTTACGATGGGAAATACTGCCAAATGGAGATCGTAGCGTCACTATTAAAAAAAGATGATCTCTAACACCAAAGCCTATTGGCGCCTATTTAATTTCAAAAAAGTTTCGTAGATTGAGGCATAGACGTTTTGGCAGAGATTTGGATTACTAGTGTTCGCATCGGCAATTGCTTTTAGCTTGTTAATGCTATCTATGTCGAAATATTTGGCTATGGCTGCCTTGCCAAAAAACAAGAGGCCGGAAAATAAAGCATCTGAGTTTTTCTCGTTGTTACTCAGCCAATAGTCAATTCGGGAGTCGAGTATCACTTTCAGGTCGTCCTTTGCGATAGCGTCGACTCGTTCAAAAGCTCCGAACAGAGGAAGCAAATCTTTATCAAGATCAGTAGAGTTACTTTTAAAACTTTCTTCGAAGCGAAAATATGAATCCACGAAAGTTTGTGCCAGAACGTTCAGCGCATTACCCTCAAATACATTTCCCTGAAGAATGGCGGCTTCAATTTTGTATCGTCCTTTTATAGCCGTTATTAAATTCGGTTCCGACAAGTTCTTGTTTTCAAATAGCTGAGTTAGGGTGGTCAGCCACACGCCGTTATCGGCAAACCAACCAGAAGTGACACCTTCATTTAATCCAGACTCAGTATTGAGCGTTAATTTTTCTCTGATGGCCTCATTGGAGCTATTTTTGAAACTCAAAATAGTCATGAGGTTTTTTATCATTGTGTTAATTTGAGATGGTGTCAGGGACGGGTTTTGTGCATTTTTGCCATAGGTCAGCATGATGTTCATTAAGGGGTGGTCTGCCTTAATCTTGGGGCGGACAAAGTCGCGACTATTTATATCAATGTCCAACCACTCGTTTAGAGCCAGGCTGGCATCGTCCAAAGAGGTATCACTCGGATAGAGTGAGTGTATACATTGATACGAACGAGTGAAGCCGCTAGTACCCGCAAATAAAATAAGTGCCATCAAAAGATATTTCATAGGGTTCCTTACTCAATACAATCTACCTATATTAAGTGTTTGCAAGAAAGGGACTCAATAAGCATTGTTTAACTAGTCATCAAAGTGACAAAAAAGGACTCCACGGCGCCTATGCTCGCTCCAGTTATGAACGAGATTATTCACTCACTCGATTTGTTAATCGCAGTAAATGGTATTTATTGGTATTAGTTATAATATTTTCGATGGAATGCTCCTCGCTATAGCTCCACGGTTTGATATGCTCGTACTCCAACTGAAATGTTGATCCACAAACTTTGTTTGTTACCGGATCCCGAAATTGGCAACACCCCTGATCGCGTTACCAAACCGGGCGCTTAATCCCATTCGAAATCGACCGCGTTACCTTCTAGACTCGTTCAGCAGATTTAACTTCCTGCGGCCTCATCAATGAGGCACCTTCGGACATTTTTAGTGATGAAGTTCTCTTAACTAAGCCATTATAGGGGCCCTAGCAGGTATTCTCTTTTGCATCCTGATGCAAAGGCCGTTCCATACGCTTGGTTGGGGAGGACCGTTCATTATCTGTTTTTTTGCACGGTCAAAAAATAAATTTACTTTTTCTTTTCAATTTTATAAATTTCCCAGCCTTCCGGAGTCTGTTTTTCCCAAAGTAGCTCCGCTTCTGGGATAATGGAAAATCCAGCAAGCCCAGGGATATCGCGCTCCACCCGGGGGCGCAGCCGAAGCCAGAAACGGCGAAAGAAGTATCCATCATCGCCATTTCTACCAGTCACTACAGCTGATTCTGAAGGAACTGTTTGAACTGCATTATCGAGTGCTGTCACTTCCTGTTCAAAAAAATCAGCCAGTGATTGTTTTTCTTCGCCAGCCGTAGCTTGTTGATAAAAGTAAGTTGAGCCAAGCAAAAGCAATAAAGCGAGTAGAGTGCTATTGAATTTCATAAGAATTCCTCTCAGATGTAAAATTAAAAGTTTTGATTAAACATTGAAATCTGTGCGGTGACGGAACCCACCAGTGTGACAACATCGAGTCCACCAGAGATGGAAGCATCAAAAGCGGTTCTGAGCTCATAGACTTTCCACGCTCCAGGCTTTACTTTGTGTACTCGGTCGGCAAAAAACTTGCTGATCTTAGCGGCCTTCATGATGCCTTTGCGGAAAACCTTACGATCAAGCTTATAAACTGCCTCCTCAAAAATACTTCCACCGCTTACGGAATTAGTTTCTAGGCTGATATTGTTCTTTACAGCAAAGTTGAGAGTGTCTTGGGAAGGGTTGCGTTCGATCACGAAAATTGTTGGCTCGACAGTTGCGTATTGAGTTGTTGGTGGGCGAAGCTTTGGGCGCTCAACGTGACGAGTAAAATAGATTTGACCCACAACGCCCGCAGCACCTTTTACAACACCGATGTTTCCTTTCACGGTGATGCCAATCCCCATTCGCATTTGATGGGCTTGAAAACCTGATTTTGAGTGACCACCAAAAGCATCTTCTAAATCTGTTGCTGTGGCGGTTACAAAATCCTGGAGACTTTTACGAATCCTCAATTGTCGTTCAGTCATGGCAGCCATTGGTAACAGAGTTTTCTGGGTGCGGCGAATGCGATGCCACTCGAAACGAAAGCGAGCTTCGCCTCCAACCATTCCGACGGGTTCTACGCGTCCAGCAGCATCGACAGTAAAGTCTAAACGGAATCGTGATACCCACCAAGGGAGCTCTTCATTCGTGCTGGGAATTGCAGAAGCAATAGCTTGGAACTCTTGCGCCGCCTGCAACATGTTTTTTCGCAACTCGGGTGTATCTTTGATTTTACCGGTGGTAACAGCGGCATGAATGGCTGGTTCAAGCTGTTTTACCATTACATTGGCAGAAGCATCTTCCTGAACCATGATTACAGGCTCTTGATTGGCAAAATCCTCATCAGTCTGCAGCTCAAAATCAAGGGCCTTCTTTTCGGAAGGACCCTGGCGTCTCCAGAATAGTCGGTTGGTCGCGGTGCCTTTGAGAGAGAGAACGCCAGCCAATCCGCTGGCAGTGATAGAAAGATCAGTCATAAAATATTCAGCACGCCATGGAACCCAGTCCTTCGGTTTTCCTTCAGTGGAATTGAGGTTGAGGGCCATTGGAGATAAAAAAGCTCGAGCGTCGGCATCGCCAGATTCCAGAGCTTCGGCATTTGCGGCAAGAATGGTGTCAAGGGTTTCGCCGAGCTTTTCTAGTTTTTGGGGATCATTGAAATCATCAGTTTCTGTTTGAGGAGCCTTATCACTGGCATACCAAGTTTCCGGAACAGAGTTGGCTTTTTTAGTGATAACTTCTTTGGAACAGGCCGAAAATAGAACTAAACTTAATGTAATTAGATATAAATTTTTCATTGATAACTCCATTTACTTTTACGGTACAGAGGGTTCTTTTGCGTTTGAAAATCCGATGCGAAATCGAGGTAAGAAACCCCATTTAAGTTCGCCGATTCCTACTTCTGGATTCACTCCTAGACCAAAGACTGCTGTTCTTAACAGCCAGCCTGAAGACTTTTCTGATTTTTTTTGTAGAATGGGAAGCGCACTTGCTTGAACCGCGAAAACCGCCTTCTTTAAGTTTTCCTGGTATTTAGACTTGGGCACTAGGATCTCGATCTCAGTCCCGTTTTTATCAATACCAACCATTGGAATGTTGTTTGCGAGTGCATGAACACCCCACAAACAAACACTCATAAGAACTCTCACCATATTCTTATTCATTTTATTTCCCCCCTCTTCATTAAAATTGAAATGAAATCTATTTAACCGTTGAAAAAGAGATCGCAGAGAAAAGCAGCTAATTCACATCAAGATTTTGTTAAGATGAAAGAAAGGCCTTCTTAATTGTAACTGGCCTACAGCATTGCTATTTGGTAACCTTGAGTTAGGTATACGACATTGTCGAAGGAGTGACAAAATGAGAAAAGTGGTCAGTAGACTGGCACTTGCGATTTTATATGGAGTTCAATCAATTCATTTTTCAGCTTTTGCTCGTGAAACAGAGCCTTTGACAAAAGCGAGAGCCTTAGAAAAAGTTATTGAAACTTGGGGGGGCTCAACCTCATTCGGTGATCTGTTGAACAAGATTAATTGGGACAAGGAGCAAAAGGAGTCTCTGCGGAAAGCTTTTATTAAGGATGGGCTCCTTCATCAAAAACTTCCGCAAATTGAGTATTCCCGTGAAAATGATATTGTTTGGCTAAGTTGGGGTGAAAAAACCGCTAAAGTATTGTTGGTTAGCGTAGATCCTGTGGTCATTTATGCTGACTATAAAGGTTTTGAGTTTAGCCGCACGATGAATATTGTGGATTTTTACTCCGTCATTAAAAAGTATTTAAACAAAGAAAATCCTAAAACCGTCTTTTTCAAGGACCTCTTAAAGGACCTCGTATTACCAGAAGCCGAAGCAAAATCTAAGGGTGGTACCAAATGGTTATGGCTGGGGGCGTCTCTGGGCTTGATTGCGCTGGGGATCGGGTCTTTTGCTTATTTGAATTATAAAGACAATGCTAAATCTGAGGCGACACCTGCTACAGGTGCAGAAACACCTTCGAGTTCTGTGTCGAAAGCTCCAGAGCCAAAGTCGCCGATCAAAGTAGAGCCAAAGAGGGATGAACCAAAGAAAGAGGAGCCGCCAGAGCAAATTGTTTCGAATGCAGACAATGTGGGCGAGGTTGAAAAGTTGCTCAAGGAAGTTCAAACTAAATATGGTTTGTTTGTGGGAAAGTTTGAGTGCACCGATAAAGACGGGGCTTTGCTGGCCTTTGAAAAAGAGGGTTCTAGTCCTCGTTTGCGTTATCAAATAAGTTCACTTCATCTCAACAGCGTGGGCGCTCAGAGAAAGCGTTTCGAAGTCTGTGGTTTTGAATTCAGTGAAAAGGGTGGTTCGACGGTAGTAAAGGGTGATAAGGCTTATTGTATGTCCGATAAAGAGCTGTTACCGACATTCAGTCAAAATGATGATGTTAAAGAGTTAATGACTAAGGTTGGCAGGTGTTGTGAAGATGACCCTTGCATGGAGGCTCTTGAAAAGCTCGTAAACGCCGAAAATAAAGCACATGGGGCTCCTGCCGCAGAAACAGGAGCAGCTAAGCATAATCAATAAATTTACGTGGCTTTGAGAACATTTCTGTGAGTTCAACGTGATGTGTTTTTTGCCCTTAAGTGCGAAAGTATGCTTAACAGTCGGACCATCAAATAGTCAGAGTTCTATAGGGCTGGAGATTGAGCAGTTGTGAGAAAGATTGCCATCAACTCAGGGTGGGGATCGCGAATATTCGCAACAACTTTTTTAGCCCATTCACAGTAGTCCTTTTTGCGTTCACAGGTCCAATTTAGCGGTGGTGAGCAGTGGAGGTCTCTCAAGTTGGCAATCTTATCAGCGAGTTTAACCATGGCGGCCTCTTTTGATAAATGAGGAGCGTGCTGAATTTGTAAAGCTTTTCTTTCTGCTCTTGGTAGGCTCCGATTATCTGTGACTTCCTCAACAATAGAACGAATTTTAGGACCGAAATGTCGCTCAATTTCTTCAGGTGTTGTGTCAGTGTCTTCGATAGTGTCATGTAAGACGGCAGCTGCAATGACATTTTCATCACTGATGCCGGCCTCATTCACCAGGATGCTCACTAAAGATATGGGATGGTTGATATAAGGAGACGCCGCATGATCTTTGCGTCTTTGATCACGATGCTTTTTTGCGGCAAAATCAAAAGCTTTAACAATTAAGCTTAATGAGTTCATCATTCCCTAAGCATTGAACAAGAATGGCCTCGTCACAAGAAAAAAGGAGGTTTTGGGCCTCCTTTTCTTAATTTCAACCACCGATTTCCATTTTTGCAATCGTTTGTAATTGCATATTGGTGGTTCCTTCATAGATTTGACCAATTTTAGCATCGCGCCAAAATTTTTCCACGGGATATTCGCGGGTAAAGCCGTTTCCACCAAAGAGGTCCACAGCCATAGAGGTGATTTTTTCGGCTGCTTTTGAAGCAAAAAGTTTTGCCATTGCTGCAGACTCAATAAAATCCTGATCTGCATCTTTCAAGCGAGCAGCATTATAAACCATAAGGCGAGCAGCTTCGAGTTGAGTGCGCATTTCTGCTAACTGAAATTGAATTCCCTGGTAGTGAGCCAGTGGTTTTCCAAACTGTTCGCGCGCTTTTACATAACCAAGAGCAGCTTCATAGGCCCCCTGAGCAATGCCAACCATTTGTGCGCCAATTCCGATACGACCTTCATTTAATGTTTCGATCGCAATTTTATAGCCTTTGCCCACCTCACCAAGAACATTGGCAACAGGCACCTCACAGTTTTCAAATAACAACTCGCAAGTGGAGCTAGCGCGAATACCAAGTTTATCTTCCTTCTTTCCAACTCTAAAGCCGGGGAATGACTTTTCAACTAAAAAAGCAGTGATCCCTTTGTAGCCTTTAGTAAAATCAACATTGGCAAAAACGATAAAGAAGTTGGCTTCTTTGCCATTGGTAATCCAGAGTTTGTTTCCGTTAAGAATGTATTTATCACCTTTAAGTTCAGCCTTAAGTTTTAACGCAAAGGCATCGGAACCACTGGAGCTTTCAGAGAGAGCGTAGGCGCCTACCCATTCAGAAGCCATTTTAGGTAAATATTTTTTCTTTTGTTCCTCAGTGGCCCACTTAAGAAGAGCATTAGTCACCAGCGTATTTTGGACATCCAACAGAACACTGACGGAACCATCGATACGGCCAAGCTCTTCAACGGCCAAGCATGCCATGGTAAAAGTACTTCCGGCACCACCATAGTTTTCAGGAGTTTCAATGCCCATCAAGCCCATTTCAAAGAGTTTCTTTACAAGATCAGGGCTCATGGCCGCTTCTTGGTCCATGGCCGATACTAGGGGTTTAATCTCAGCTTCTGCGAAAGTGCGAACAGCATCTCTAAAGGCCACTTCATCTTCGCTCAACATTGTTAAAGCGGGGCGGTGTTCCATTGTTTCTCCTTCTTCAAGGTTATTGTTAAGTTCTAAAAGGTTTAATCAAGATCAATTGTTTTCTAAAATAAGGTCATTGCTGTTTCAACAAAATACTGTTTGAAGAAGTAGCAGCGAAAAGCATTGGAAGACTAAATAAAAGGTGAATGTCGTTCAGTTAAGCCAAATCAAGGCCGTAGCCCCGAAACAACCGAGGCTTACTTCCTGTAAGTCGCAGGGAAACCGAGCGGGGCAAGAACGAAGAGTTGGCTTAACTGAGCGGCATTCTAATAAGGGTAGGCAAATGGATATTCAGTATGTGTTAACAAAAATAGCAGCATTTTTTCCAATCTTTCTGTTTTCAATCTGCTTTCATGAATTCGCTCACGGTTTGGTAGCGAAGTGGCGTGGTGATCGCACTGCCGAGCTTGCTGGACGTTTGACGCTCAATCCCTTTGCTCATGGAGATCTTCTCGGAACTGTCATTTTCCCTATTATTGGGGTTGTCACTGGTTTTTTCTTTGGATGGGCACGGCCCGTTCCTATTAATGAGCGTAATCTTAAGAATCCCAAAAAGGATTTATTTTGGATTGCTTTGGCAGGGCCTGCGTCAAATGTAATTTTGGCTCTCATTATGGCAATTTTCTTAGGCTTTGCGGCCAAGTTTTTGGGGGCGATGCCGCTCCGGAAAACAATTAATGAGCTAGGTCAGATTTTTATGTTCACAAACCTGAGCTTGGCAGTATTTAATGCCCTTCCTTTGCACCCCTTGGATGGGGGCAAAATTATTGCTCGTTTTATTCCTGACTCATTGGATCGTTGGCTAGAGGATAATCAATTCATTTTGTTTATCTTTTTGATGGTAATCCTTCAAACCAGGATGGCAGTGATTTTTAGAGCACCGATAGAAATACTTTTTAATCTGTTAATGCAACTGTCAGGAGCTATATGGATACTGTAGACGAAACTAAAAAAATATCAGAGGAAGCTCCCAAACCGCCTCGACGTGTGATGAGTGGAATGCGAGTTACGGGTCAGTTACACATTGGCCACTATTTTGGAACTTTTAGAAACTGGTTAGCACTTCAGGAGCAGTATCCCTGTTATTTTGGTCTCATGGATTGGCATGGGATGACCACCGCTTACAAAAGCACTAAGGAGATCGATACTTGGATGCGAGATATGCTGGCAGAGTGGATCGCTTGGGGATTGGATCCTGAAAAGAGCGTTATTTTTATTCAAAGTCGGGTGCCTGAGCATCTTGAGCTCTTTATGATTTTTGCCAATTTAACTCCGATGGGTTGGCTGGAGCGAGTTCCAACCTGGAAAGATGCCGTTGAAGAGGCTAAACTAACAGACACTCATAATTTGGGTCGTTTTGCTTATCCAGTGTTGCAAGCAGCAGATGTGGCGATGTATCGCGGAGCTTTCGTTCCAGTGGGTGCCGATCAAGTGGCCCATTTGGAATTGACACGCGAAATTATTAGACGCTTTAATCATCTCTATAAAGCAAGGCTACCAGAGCCCCAGCCATTATTGACAGAAACTCCATTGGTTCCGGGTTTAGACGGCCGTAAAATGTCGAAGTCCTACAATAACTCCTTGTTGATGGCTGAAGAAGAAAAAGACCTTAAGAAAAAAGTGAATCAAATGATTACGGATACTCAGCGAGTTCGCCGCGAAGATCCAGGCGAACCAGATCGCTGTAATGTGTTTACCTACCACAAATTATTTTCTTCAGAAGAAGATAAGGCTTGGGTGATTTTAGGCTGTCGTTCTGCAGGCATTGGTTGTGGTGACTGTAAAGCTAAGTTATACGAGAACATCAATAAGCTAGTCAGTCCTGCGCGCGAAAGAAAAAAAGAATTGTTGAATAATCCAAAACAGCTTGATTCAATCATAGACGCTGGATGTGCAAAGGCGCGTAGTGAAGCTCAGAAAACACTCAGAGACGTACGCGATCGCATGAAGTTTCATTCACTTGGGGGACTTTGGTTTTGAATCAATTAACAGTTACTTTGCCTAAATTTGAAGGTCCTTTGGATCTCCTCTTGTACCTTATTCGCAAAGAGGAGATGGATATTTTTGACATCAAAATCCACGAAATCACGAGACAGTATTTAGAATATATCAAGAAGATGCGTGAATTGGATCTTGAGGTGGCCGGTGAGTTTATTTCAATGGCCTCAACTTTAATCCACATCAAAAGTCGGATGCTTTTGCCTCAATATAATGATCAAGGCGAAGTCATAGAGACTGAAGATCCTCGTAAAGAGCTTGTGCAACGTTTATTGGAATATCAAAAATTTCAAGATGCGGCAAAGAATCTCAATGAGCGCCCCATGGTTGGAAGAGACATTTGGTTACGGGGTACGAAAGAAGTTATTAAGCCCCAAGAAGATGAAATTCTTCTTGAAGACAATGCTTTATTTTCATTGATTTCAAGCTATCGAAAAGCACTTCGTTCTTTTCAAAAGAAGATTCATCGGGTGGCAAAGAAAGCTCAATCTATTGCTCAGCGAATTTTAGAAATCAAAGACCGCTTGATTCCGGGTCAGCAAATCACACTGAGAGAGCTGCTTTCTGCCACTGAGGATCGTACGCGGACTATTTTGATCACCTTTCTATCATTGTTGGAGCTAGGGAAAATGGGTTTCGTAACGCTTTATCAGTCTGAAACCTATGGTGATATTTATGTCGACCCGAAAAAAGATATTGCTAATGACGTCATTTCACGAGTGGAAGAGTTTGATGGTTTGAAATCTGAAGAAGCTGCTGAACGCTTGATTCATGAGGCGGAAGCTGAGGCAGAAGCCCAAATGGAGCTTCCATTGGCTGACGACGTTGAATTGGCGGATTTAGGGGATGATAATCTTTCATTGGGAGCCGAAGAAATGGCTTCGGATGAAGAGATTTTAGCGGCGGAAAGTGAATTGGCTGCGATTGGAGCTGATTTGCAGTCGGAAGAGAAAACAGAATTTATTGAGAATTTTGACTTGAGTTTGGAAGGGCAGGTTTAATTATGGCAAAGAAAAAGGCGAAGCAGCAGACGACCACTGATGAGTCAGTTGTAAAAGCGGACCTTTCAAACATTATCGATGCAGCGAAATCAAGCCTCTTTCAGTTTGATGATGAACCAGAGATGGGTTCTGATACTGCAGTTCTAGAAGCTGAAGAGCATGAACAAGAAGAAGTATTGTCCACAACAATTCATGATGAAGTAGTGGCAGCGGTCTCTGAAGCCCCAGCGGGAGCTGAAGCAGCGGAAGTTTTTGATGCGGAACAAATTGAAGATATTCAAGCGTCTATGGATCTTTTATCGAGTTCTTTTTCTGAAGAAGAAAGTGCTGATGATGAATTTAGTGCAGAAGTTCATGAAGAAGCCGTCGAAGAAGTATTGAGCGAAGACTCTGAAGGTCTTCAGTTGACTGATTCGGAAGTGCAGGCGGTGGAAGAGGAAGAAGGACTTTTTGGTGCTTTGGCCGAAAACACCATTGATAGTCTTGACTCGAAAGATGTGAGTTCTGAGTTAGAAGGTACTGAACTTGAAGGATTTGATTCTGCGGCGATTGAAGAGGTGGAATTCGTTGAGGAGTCACAATTAGAATCAATTATTGAAAGTGTGCTCTTTGCCACGGATCGGCCGGTTTCCTTGGCGGCACTTAAACAAATTTTTAAAGGTACAAACGTAACAAATGCCCGTTTGAAAAAAGCGATTGATTCACTTCAGGTAGAGTACGCCGGTGGACGCCGTGGTGTTACGCTTGAAGAAGTTGGCAGCGGCTATCAGCTCCGAACCAAAATTGATAATATGGAGTTCATGCGTCGTTCGTTTAAGGCCAAGGCCTTCAAATTGTCTGGACCAGCACTCGAAGTATTAGCGATTGTAGCCTATAAACAACCTGTGGTTAAGGCCGAGATCGACGAAATTCGTGGAGTGGAGTCGGGTCACTTGTTGCGTGCCTTGATGGAAAAGAATTTGGTCTTGTTTGCAGGCAAGAGTGATTTGCCGGGAAAACCTATGCAATATGGAACGACTCGAAAGTTCTTGGAGATCTTTGGTCTGCGAAATTTGAAAGAGTTGCCAACGCTGTCGCAAATCGACGAATTGCTTCCTGAAGGAATTGGCGATGAGGAACAAAAACCAAAATTAGCTGATATCACAGATGGGCTTTCTGAAAAAATTGGATCGAACTACTCTGAGGGTGAAGAAGAACTCACTAAAATCACGGATCAGCTTGAAAAAATCGATATTTCGTCTGAGTTCTTTGAAAAAGAAAAGCTCCGCCTAAAACAAGAACGAGAGGCCGAAAAAGCGCGAAATTTGCGGGAAGCTATGGCAGTTGGTGAAACCGTTTCCAATCGTGAGATTAACTGGCTGAAGCGCTATGATGAACAATTAGCTCAAGGCGCGGCCACTCCAGTCGTGGGAGAAGAAGGTGTGTCTGCGGAAGTCGTGGCTGCACCAGCGGGAGCTGTGGATGAATCGGCAGAGTTAGAAGCTGCCTTGGAGGCTTGGGATGCCGAAGACGACGAAGCTGAAGTTTCACAGCACCTGGAAGACAATGATCTTGCCGACATCGATGAAGAAGTCGTCTAGCTTGATCTTTTGGCTTCAGGCTTCGTTGGACTGCGTTCAATTGCCCTCCAGCGTACAAAGAGTACGCTTTGGTCACTAGAACTTGTCCGCCTAGCTTGAAACCAAAATCTCCGCGCTAGAGAGTTTTTTGAGATAGCGTGTATGAACCCGGAACGGATTCCGGGGTATAAACAAGGATGGTTTTGTATGAAGAAGTGGGGACGCAACCTCTTTACGCTGTTTCTTATATATCATGTTGCGGTTATACTATTAATGCCAAATTCAGGTTCTATTTTAGGGCGGCGATGGGGCAATCTCATTGCCCCCTATGCTAACTCTATTGGGATGAATGCGACCTGGGAGTTCTTTTCTCCGGATCCTCCGCAACCTTTTTATTTTAATTATTCTGTTTACTTCGAAACCGAAGATGGAGAAGAAAAGCGTCCACCGGTAGAAGGATTTTTTCCAGAATGGCGAACTGAAAGAACTCTGCATCCAAACAAAATTCGTTTAAAGAATACCGTTCGTTTTTTTGCCCTGACTCGGACCAGTGTGGAGCAGACCTTTATTGGATATTTGTGCCGTAGGTACCCAGAGGCTAACCGAGTAAAAGTGCGGCAGGTGCTCGAAATGGTGCCACCCCTGGAGCAGGCTAAAACCCGAGATTGGACCTTTGATGATAACCGTATGGAAGCATTTCCCGTTGAAGCTTCGTGCAGTGAGGTGAATTCATGAAAACCTTATTCTTAAAATTTTGGGATTCCATTCAAAATTTCTTCTTTGCTCCGAGATCCTTATATCACCTTGGGCTTATGCGGGTGATTGTGTCCAGTGCTTTGTTTGGGCTATATTGTTGGCGCCAGCTTGAAGTGCAATTTTTCTTTACCGATAAAAATGGGGTGATTCTTAAGGATAGAGCCCTTGATATTCTGCCAGAATTCTATCGTCCGGTTTTACGTTTTTTTATCTGGCCCGATAGTTGGGTTCCATGGGTTCATGCTCTGTTAATTGTGGCCCTTCTTGGCCTCATGCTTGGTATCGGGGGAAGGCTCTGGACCTTGGCTACTTGGTTTTTGAGTTTGGGCTTCCTACAGAGGAATTACTTTGTGGCCTATGGGGCGGACCTTATTGGAACAATGTGGCTCTTTTACCTTTCTTGGACGCGGCATAACGTTCACTTTAGCGTTTTAAACTATTTAAACAAAGAACGGCTGTCTCAAATTAATTGTGATTTGTTTAGTAGTGCTGGGGCACGACTAGTTCAAGTTCACCTCTGTATAATCTATGGTTATACCGGAATGCAAAAACTGAAAGGGATGAGTTGGTGGGATGGAACTTCACTCTGGACAGTTTGGGGGAATCGCCAAATGACTGTGGTTGATATGGCCTGGACTTCCCATTGGCCCCTGATGATTGCGGTATTTGTTTTTATGACTTTATTTTTTGAAGTTTACTTCCCAGTTTTGGTCTGGCGATCACGTATTCGGCCATGGCTGCTGTTTTTTGGTTTTTGCTTTCATCTGGGTATCGCCATTACCATGGGTATCTGGTCTTTCGGAAGTATCATGGTAAGTTCTTATGTTTTATTTTTTAGCGAGGACTTCCGACTTTCACGATGGGCGGATCAAATAAAGAAGTATACAAAAGTACTGGCAAGTACTTCCGCCTAAAACAAAGAGGTGCCAAATGCCATGGAAGTGTTTGATCTTTTCATCAAAAAGAAAAAACACAATTCCTCCGGTATAAAGAATGCCTCCGAGAGTCAGCCAAATTAATCCCCCCATGGGGAGAGCCAATGCCAATGGTTTGAGAGCGAACACAATCATCCACCCCATTAATACATAAATAATCAATGATGGAGTTCTTGTGTGTTTTGCTAGTGTTAGTTCATAGGCAATTCCAATAACTGCCAGTCCCCAATTAATTCCTAAAAGCCACCAACCCCAGGTTCCTCGAAGAGTGATAAGGCAAAAAGGTGTGTATGTTCCCGCAATCAGTAAATAGATGGCGATATGATCGAGTTTTTGTAAGATCTTTTTTGGACGGCCTTGAAAGGAGTGATAGAGCGTGGAGATTGTGTACAACAAGATCATTGCGGCACCGTAAATGCTTGTGCCAATAATCTTCCAAATATCGCCAAAAATGCTGGCCTGAGTAATAAGAACGGCAGCTCCAGCGACGGAAACCACTGCTCCTACCAAATGAGTTACACTATTTAAACGTTCACCGTGATAAATAAGCGCCCCCTATCATGAGTCAAACAAAGACAGTTTATCACAGGGGGCCTAGGAAAGCGAGACATGACGCCCGATTTAAAGTGTCATGCCTCATATTGATGAGGTGAGTTATTAAAATTTAACAACTTAGAGAAATCTAAACCAAAGGTCAAACATGAGTTTCACGCTTCCATCCTTCAACTGGACAATTGATTTATAGCGAACTTCATTTCCGTAGATATCTTTTTCGTAGTAGTTAGCATCATAATCCAAATCAATTGAAGAGATATTCATATAATCCAAATAAAAGAGTTCTCCAGGTTCCGCAATTCCATCGCTGTTATGATCAGACCATAATCGCAGTTTCTGGAAGATCGGATCTTCGCTATCAATTATACCATCATCATTCAGATCGTGTTTACCTAGGGCCATGAATCCATCATCAGAAAAGCGGCGATCTGGACCGAAGGTATTGTCTCCAAACATTTGATCAACTCCCGAAACTAGCCCAGCCTTAGTGGGGTTGACGAGAAACATGAATTTGTCGTTAGTGAACCAAGAAATTTGTTTTTTTGCATTGGCAGTCGGAAATGAGTTTCTTCCCAAGATATCAAACTGGACACCATTGATGGGCGGGCTCAAAGTGAGAGTCTCGTTAGAGCCAAGATCTACAAACAAAGGAGAGGCTCTCATGTCGCAGGGGTCATCAACATCGTTCACTTGGGCATCATTATGCGCATTGATATCAATAAGGACATAGAGGGACTGCATATCGCCATTTTTCCAATCACTATTGCCACCGCCGAGGAACTGGTCAATGCCTTTCTTAAGACCTCCAAACATGAAGTCTTGGTTTTTAGACTCATAAAGGCTAACTATGATTTTGCTAAAGACCGAGGGCTTCTGGCAGGTTGGGGGAATCAACAAACGCTTTTCGTTGAGGATTGTGTCTTTAATTTTTGGGTCGGTCATGCTGCAAAGTTCGTCACCAGTTTTTTCATCTGAAAGAACCACTGTGAGCGGCAACGTAGAACTTTTCAAGTTGCCATTGTTATTACGAGTTCTTAGGTTAGAACATAAATATTTAATTGGAAGTGAATTAGCATCCGTTCCAACTGCAGCAGATGGGTTTGGGTTCACTATAATGTTATTGGAACCAGAATTACTCCCGGGACCACCCATGCCAATCGTGCCGGTGTTGTTGCCGCCCAAGCCGGTGTTACCGCCCAAGCCAGTGTTACCGCCCAAGCCAGTGTTACCGCCCAAGCCAGTGTTCGTTCCTGTGTTAATCGTGACACCAGTAACAGCAACACCGGTAATCATACCGACGTTGGCTGTTCCGCCTGGAGTATTGCCACCACTTAAATTTCCACCAATAATTGTAGCTCCGGTAATATTAGCTCCAGTAATTGTTCCGCCATTTATGACTCCACCAGATATAGTGCCTCCAAAGATCATTCCACCAGAAATGGTTCCGCCATTTACCAAGCTTCCAGTGTTGGGGCCGTTAGAAATCACTCCATTGGAAATTGTTCCACCGCTAAGCATTCCACCGGTTATTGTACCATTATTAATTATCCCACCTGAAGTCGTGCCGCCGGTAAGGTTGCCGCCATTAATGGTTCCACCATTTATCGTTCCACCACTCACACTGATGGCTTCAACTCCTGGAATATGGACGCCATTTCCCGAATTAGGACCTTCAGAGATTGATCCTGAAGTAGCGCCCGTGCCTGATGAGGACTCTGAAATAGATCCAGACATTTCTGCAAGGACTTTATTATCAAAGACGGTTTTGCTTGAGAGGAAGTTACTTTTCTCTTCCTTATTAAGCTTAAATTTCTGATTAGAACAGGCAGAGGCCAGAACTAAAACCGTATATAAAAACATTTTGAGAACAGATTTATTATACGCCATGACTTTTTTCCCCCAACTTCATCCGTTGCAATGTTAAGTCCAAGCTTCTAAATCAATAGGTTTTATTTAAAGGCAGGAGTTTCGATAAGTAGTGGATATTGCGTGTGAGAACTTTGGACATAGTTATAATCTCTTTTCAAATGCAGTTAACCTGGTTGAATTACTATTCATTACCCACGCTATTTACTGTCACTGACCAATTGATAGTGAGTTTGGCGAATATTTCTATGATGGCGTTTCAGATTAAAGTATCTCATATTGATTCAGGCCTCGATTCATCTTGAATCACCCAAACTGAGAGTCACTTCGAGAGCGTTACTTGGGGCACTGAATTTTTAACTAAAACATTTTGATAAAAATGCCGATAAATTAAATATGAAAAGTTCAAATTTAAGATCGATTTGCCTAAAGCTAATTTTGAGTTCTCTCACGCTTGCTTTATTGAATGCGTGTACCATGAAAGTCGATATTACGAGTAATACGCCAGCTGATGAGTCTATCAAAAAGGGTAAAGGGGCCGAAATAACCTCAGGGTCAAATAGACAAAAGACCAACCGTGGTTATGTAGTCGACTCACAGGTAGGCCATCCCTATGGAACCGTGGTTTCTAAGACCGATAAAAACTATACCGTCTATCACTCCGTAAAATTGGGAACGTCCGCAGACTAACCTGAGCGGAGGTTTAGTTAGATTCTGCTGAAAAAGGCTAACTTCTGCGTTGGCTACGCTTCATCTCTCACTCAACGTAGAGGAACTACGCCTC
>CAZYOE010000039.1:0-29227 GCA_964648725.1 uncultured Pseudobdellovibrionaceae bacterium
GACGCCCAAAGGCAACGGATTCCAGGCAACCGTGACCTATTCGAGCGGCGTGTCAATCAGTTCGGCAGAAGCCTTTCGGCAAACCGCCCAAACATGATAGCCTTTTTGTTTTAATTGCTTGCAAAGCTCTAAGCCAATCCCTCGATTAGCTCCAGTCACTAAGGCTTGTTTCATAAATCTCTCCTTCTATCCAAAAATGGGAGTGGGGTCTTTTGCTAAATCACGAGTGATATTTTTTTGGTGCGCTTCGAGTGTTCCGCCACCGATCTCGAGAAGTTTTGCATCTCGCCACAAGCGTTCCACCACGTATTCGCCCACATAGCCATATCCACCCAAAACCTGCATAGCACGGTCAGCAACATTCTTAGCCATAGTGGTTGCGACAAGCTTTGCGCCATCGGAATCAATGCGACCACCTTCTCGGTTTAAATCCATGCGACGGGCCACATCGTAAACATAGCACTTAGCTGCTTTGTATTCGGCGTAGCTATTTGCGATGTAAAGTTGAATTTGACCAAAATGATTGAGTGCCTTTCCGAAAGCTTCACGCTCACGTGCATAGCGATTCATGATTTCTACGGACCGACGGGCAATACCCAAGCTCATCGCCGCCAAAGTGATGCGCTCTAGTTCTAGGTTACGCATCATGTGCAACATGCTCTCGCCTTCGTTGCCCACAAGGTTCGCCACCGGCACCATGCAGTTATCAAAGACAATTTCAGCGGTGTTAGAAGCACGCATTCCGCACTTGTCACGAATCTTTTGCCCAACCGAGTAACCAGCCATTCCTTTTTCAACGATAAACGTTGAAATTTGCGGTCTTCCGTTCTTTTCGCCCGTCTTGGCATACGCCCAAACAAAATCCGCAGGCGTGCCTTCTTCATCAAGGGTTCCGTTGGTAATCCACATTTTACGACCATTGAGTTTATAGAAGTCACCTTCTTTCACTGCTGTGGAGGCCATTCCCAACACATCGGTACCAACCGCTGGTTCCGACATGGCCATCGCCCCAACCAGCTGGCCAGAACAAAGACCCGGTAAATATTTTTTCTTTTGTGCTTCAGACCCATTCACCGCGAGATTGTTCACACTCAACATCGCGTGCGCCAAATAAGCTAAACAAAAACCTGGATCAGAACTTGAAATTTCTTCGTGAGTAATAACGGCTGCCATCGCATCCATACCCGAACCGCCGTACTCTTCAGGAACTGTAATTCCAAGCAAACCTAAATCTCCAAGCTTACGGAACAACGAAAGATTAAAAAGCTCTTTGCGATCGTACTCATGAGCTTGTGGTTCCACCTCATCTTTCACAAATTGCGACACAGTCTCGCGAATCATCTGATGTTCTTCGGTCGGCTGAAACAAGTTCCATTCTTTGAAGGTCGTCATAGTATCTCCTTGACGGGCTAAGGCATTATTTCTTGTATCAAGCCAGAACCTTGATAGCAGCAAGGCACTCAGTCAAAGAATGAACGATCGCGTTAAAGGATTTTGGAAGTTCTCGAAAGAAAGAGCGAAGTCGAGCTCAGCAAGAACCTCACAGGTGGTAGACTGGCGCTCAATTATTGCTTACATATTCCTAACGATAGCTCCGCCACCGTTTACTGTACCTTAGACGAAAAATTGACTCAGTTTGTTTGCGCTGACCGAGAGTTACGAAGCGGTCCACTGCCTGGCGTTCTCACTGATAATTGCTTGAGACTCCAGGCCTCAAAATCTGATGATTGCAGGGATTGGAAGATTGCCTATCTCTCGCGTCTCTCCATAAAAAGCCCAGAAACACAGCGTTAGTGTCTTTGAGACTGACCTTTTGCTGATTCCCGATTAAGTACCCGCTTATGATAGCGATTTTATCCATTGGAACAGAATTAACGACAGGGCAAATTCTCAATAAAAATGCTCAGTGGCTATCCATTGAGCTCTTAAAAATTGGCCTCACGGCCTCATATCAAATAACCGTCCCTGATGATGTGTCCCTCATTCGAAACTCCTTAGTGTTCCTGGAAAATCAGGCCAGCGTTATTGTTATCACTGGTGGACTAGGTCCCACCGCTGACGACTTTACCCGCAAAGTCCTGGCTAGCGTGTACCATCGCCCCTTAACGTGGAATGAAGAAAATTGGCAAAAGGTGCAAGCCAAACTAAATTCAAAAGGAGTGCCAATTCGGGAGGTACATCGACAACAGTGCGAATATCCCGACGGTGCCGAAATACTTGCTAATGGCGCTGGCATTGCCGATGGTTTTACCTTTAAGTCTAAGAACGTCGAAATTTACGCCCTGCCCGGCCCGCCAAAGGAGCTCGCTGATATTTGGGACAATCATATACGCGTTCGTCTGATGAACTTGGTACCAGACACTGAACATTGGGTTCAAGCAATTTGGACCACCACTAGGCTCCCAGAGAGTGAAGTGGCCACTAAGGTTGATGATGCCCTTGGTACTGAAGCCTCTCAGGTTTTGTATCGTGTCCATAACCCTTGTGTGGATGTAAAACTTCTTTTTCAAAAGAAAGATTCAGAGTATTATCAAGGCCTGAGTCGAAAAATCGAAAAAGCCCTGGAACCATGGCTCGTACCCCCGCGTGAGGATCAATGACCGAGAACAAGTCCTTTAAAGAAAAACTTAAGGAAAGTCGCTTGCTAATTTTATTCTTACGCGCCCTAAAGCATGTCCGTGATCGCGACGTTATCCTGATTGTTTATGGCCTTTCTTTTGTGACCTTGCTCTCCTTCGTTCCGTTCCTCATTATTACTCTGGGACTTTTTAAAACCACGGGATTTTTAAATTTTTTATACCCAAAGATCGAGGGCATCGTGGTTAAGAATTTTTCGGGAGTGGTGAGTGCTGAAATCAGTCGCCATTTACATTCCTTACTCAAGCGTTCCTACAGTGGCTCCTGGGGATTTGTTAACATCTCTTTTTTACTGCTAACCACAACTCGCTTAGCCGCCTTTTTGGAAAAGGCCATGAATCGTATTTGGAATGTTAAGAATCCTAAAAATCTCCTTAAACGCTTTATTTCGCATTGGGTGGTCATCATGATGGTTCCCATTGCCCTGGCCTTAAACGTTTTAACCCGGACCTTTATTTCTCAATGGGTAAACAGTCCGGCTTTATTCCTAAGCATGTCATTTATGTTTTTAGCTTCGACGTTGTTTGCTCTTTATCGCTGGTTGCCGAACCATCAGGTCCGAAGCTCTCTCGCTGCTTTTTGTGGCACTCTTGCGGCTGTAGCATTGGTAATTGTTCATCGGTTCTTTGATTATGCAAACACCAAAATGTTTTATTATTCTAAATTTTACGGAAGCCTTGCGGCCCTACCACTTTTCATGATCTGGATTTCTGCGATCTGGTTGGTTATTCTTCTCGGGGCTTCTATCTGCGCCGGAATTCAAAAAGCACTTGAACAGATCGACGACAACTGATTTACTCCCTCAGGTTTTACAGTTCCAAGGAGACCCCAAATGAAAAAGAAGAAAGACCTTTTTGGCGAAGAAGCAAGCCAAAATACTCAAGATGAATTTGCCGCTCTTCTCGCACAAAGTGATTCAACCACCAGCAAAAAACTAAAAGTCGGTGATAAAATCACTGGTGAAATTCTTACGCTTGGCAAAGAAGAATCTTTTGTTTCAACGGGCACAACAATTGATGGCCTCATTTTAACCAATGAACTTAAAGACGCCGAAAGCAAGCTCGCCTATAAAGTCGGCGATAAAATTGACGTTTATGTAAACCAGATCAAAGGCGGCGAAATTCGCCTTTCCAAAAAATCATCGGGCGGTGATGCCGAAAGTCTTGAAGATGCTTTTGATTGCATGATTCCGGTTGAAGGCCGTGTGACTGAAGTTTGCAATGGTGGCTTTCGCGTTAATGTGATGGGAAAAACCGCCTTTTGCCCGATCAGCCAGATTGATTCCAAGCACGTGACCGAAACCGCAGAGTATGTTGGTAAGAAATTTGAGTTTATGATCACGCAATTTGAAAACCGTGGTCGTAATATTGTAGTTTCTCGTCGAAAAGTTTTGGACCAACAAAAAGGCGAGTCGGCTGCGGCTTTTACTGAAGACCATAAACTGGGTGATATCGTTAAAGGGATTGTCACGCGCCTTGAAAAATTCGGGGCCTTTGTAGAAGTGGCTCCCGGCCTTGAAGGCTTAGTGCATATTTCTGAGTTAAGCTGGTCACGGATTGCTGACCCCAGCGAAGCGGTAAAATTGGGAGACGCCCTACAGGTTAAAATCTTGAAGATCGAAGACCTTAACGGACAATTGAAAATTTCACTTTCTTATAAACAGGCTACAGAAGCTCCTTGGACTAGCGCCGATCAACAAATTAAAGTTGGCGACGTTGTGACTGGAACCGTGACGAATTGTTTGAAGTTTGGTGCCTTTGTACAAGTTGTACCGGGAATTGAAGGCCTCATCCCTTTAAGCGAGATGAGCTATACCAAACGAGTTATGCGTTCTGATGAATTAATAAAGCCGGGCGACAAAGTTCGCGTATTAATTAAGGAAGTTAATTTAGAAGATCGCAAGGTTCTCTTAAGTCTTCGCGATGCAGAAGGAGATCCTTGGTCCCTCGTACCGCAGAAGTACCCTGTGGGTAAAGTAAGTCAGGGAACCATCGAAAAGAAAGAACAATTTGGTTTACTAATTTCACTGGAGCCAGGTGTTGTGGCTTTATTGCCAAAAGGATCTTACCGCGATTTAACTGAAAATCCTTTTGAGCACGCAAAAGTGGGCGACAAGGTGAATGTTCAGGTTGCTGAGATTCAGTTTGAAGACCGCCGTATGCGTTTGTCCCCGCCTAAAGACGGTGATGATGGAACCTGGCAGGAATTTGCTAGCCAATCGCAGAGCTTTGGAAATTCTTTTGCTGACCAACTAAAGGGATTTAATGTAAAAAAGTAGTATGTCTGCAAAGAACATTTACCTAGACTATAGTGCGAGTACTCCTGTGGATCCACAGGTCATTGAAAAAATGCTCCCTTATTTTCGGGAGCATTTTGCAAACCCCTCTAGTCAACATCGCGCCGGCTGGCAGGCCATGCGCGGAGTCGATCAAGCCCGTGCTCAAGTCGCAAAACTTTTGAATGCTCGACTCCCTAAAGAAATTATTTTTACCAGCGGCGCCAGCGAAGCTAATTCCCTGGCGATCTTGGGGTATATCCAAGCTCTGCGCAAAACCGATCCAAATCGTCCCCTGCACGCTATCACCTCACAAGTGGAACATAAATCGATTCTCGCCACTTTCGAACAGCTCAAAGAATTTGGCGTGAGTATTGATTTAATTCCGGTGAACTGTTTCGGCCAGGTTGAGATTCAAACCATCGAAAAATATCTCAAACCAGAAACTGTTTTGATGAGCTTTATGTGGGCAAATAATGAAGTCGGTAGCCTGAATCCCATGAGTGAAATCTCTGTACTGGCGACTAAACACAAAATTTGTTTACATTCCGATGCCACTCAGGCCTGCGGTAAAATTCCGATGGATCTACAAAAAACATCTGTCGATTTACTCTCACTTTCGGCTCATAAAATGTATGGACCTAAAGGCGTTGGCGCGCTTTACTTGCGCCATGAAGGGCACCACCCTGCTGTCGCAATATGGTCCATTGTCAGAGGTGGCGGACAAGAGTTCAATCTTCGCGCGGGCACACTAAATGTTCCAGGCAGTGTGGGCTTAGGTGAAGCCGCTCAGTTAGCCCAAAACTCCATGGATAACGAAATAGACAGACTTAAGGGACTAGGAGCCCAGCTCCTGAATGAGCTTCAGCAGCTCAAACCTCAGATTGCATTGAATGGCCATCCCGTCGATCGTCTCCCCGGTCATTTGCATTTAACTTTTCCGGGGATTCGCTGGGACCAATGGCTCCCCCGGCTTAGCCAACTTTGCGTGAGTACAACTAGTGCCTGTAGTTCTGAAAGCATCCAAGGGAGCCATGTGTTGCAGGCCCTCGGGTTTTCACTCCCCAAAATGCATGCTAGCTTGCGAATATCCTTAGGGAAATTCACAACTCCAGACGACATCAACAGTGCAATTCCTCTTTTTCAACGAGTTTTCAATCAGCCCTAATTTGTTGATTCTTAACGTTCCCTCAGGTTAACAAATGAAGATCAATATGGCAGATTCTGCTGAAAAAGAGCCAAATTCGGGGCGGTAAGCTTCAAATCGAATGAGCCGTTGTAGGGCGGGGTTTCCCCTCTGTGAAGGGGTGCCCACGTTGAGTGAGAGATAAAGCGAAGCCAACCCAGAAATTGGCCTTTTTCAGAAGAATCTATGGTATACTCTGCCTTCGAGGTGATAGAATTATGATTACGATTTCGGAAAAAGCCGCAAAAAGAATTCAAAATTTGAAATCTGAAGAAGAACAACCCGCTGAAGCGTTTCTTCGTGTGGAGATCAAAAAAGGTGGCTGTTCTGGCCTTTCTTATAAAATGAATTTTGATATTGCCTTGCAACCAACAGATAAGGTTTTCGATCAACATGGACAAAAGATTGTCGTTGATAATAACTCGTTCCTTTATATCGCAGGAATGACTTTGGATTACTCTGGTGGACTCAATGGAAAAGGTTTTACCTTCACCAATCCTAACGCCACTAAAACCTGCGGTTGCGGGACTTCCTTTAACGTTAAAACAAACCCCGCCACACCAACAGGTCAGTGCTCTACCGAAGGGTAATTGATGCAGGAAGCATTGGGCACCCCCTCCCCCGCTTGACAACAAGAGTCTAGCCGTAACGGTGAAAGCGTTGTATCCAGAACATCGATGAAGGGGGCCTTATGATTCAATTTTTATTTTCTACGTTCGTTTTTGGTTCAATGGCGTATGGTGGCACTAGTTTCACTGAAAGCCATTATCAGAACATTCGCCAGCAGGGCCGAGTTCATGTTGAATGTAACGATGGCCTTAATCAAGGGTATAATTCCTTTTGGTGTGAGGGTTCCTTCTTAGATCCGGCTGACGAAGAACATTTCAAAACTGATAAGCGTGAGGGAATGCATCACGTAAGTTTATTAATCACAAATAGCGATGGCCAGAGGAAAGTTATCAGACGCCTAAATTCCTTTAATGGAAAAACTTGGCTCTCAGTTCCGTTGTGGGGAACCAATGGAATTTTAACACTAGGGCGAAATCAAATTAATTACGTGGTGGAAACAAGTAATGATGAGCCCTTAGAAGCCGGAAAATTCATGGTAGAGGTCACTCAGCCCCCCGTTAAAGAGTGTCGCCCGATGTGGATTCGCTCTGCTAATATGTTTGATTGCCAAATGCCAGGCTATGCTTGCCAACAGCTCACTTGGGCACGCACAGAGTGCCAACGCTAAATAGATTCTGCTGAAAAAGTGCCAAATTCAAGGCGGCAAGCTTCAAATCGAATGAGGCGTAGTTCCCTTACGTTGAGTGAGAGATGAAGCGAAGCCAACGCAGAAGTTGGCCTTTTTCAGCAGAATCTAAATAAAAATTAGTTTGAGACTGATTTATAGTATAACACCTATAAAGTACTTAAACAAAAAGTGGTTACATTAACAAACCAAGATATACGGATCTTCATATCTTGGTGATTTGACAAGATCCACTCCCACTAAGAAAAGGTTAGGGCTTATCTTCCTCCGAGGGTTCCTCGGGCTCATTACTAGACTCAATAGACGGCTTCTCTTTTAAAAGATAGGTATCCTGAATGGCCTGACTAACGGTCACAGTCCCCTTTTTGCCACCTCCCCGCATTTTCCGCAAAGAAGTATCGGCAGACTTTGCCAACTGCTCGGTCACATCCACGGTAATATTTCCGTAGCAATGAAGTTGGCAGGAGAGACGACGGTGATCTACAAAGTAACCAGACCCAATCAAATTGAGTTCAGCCTTATTGGGCGGAAGCACAAGATTTTCACCTTCAGTAATTCGCACTCGGCATTCCGCACACGCCGGAACGCCCTTACAAACTGTTCGAATTGGTATTTGATTTGCGAGTGCAACCTCAAGCACCGATTGTTCGGGTTTGATTTCTACTTCTTTATTCATGGGTAGAAATTTGACCTTCATAATTGCTCCTAGACCGGGCTCAGCCCGGCTCCCAAAAATTAACGGGCGTATTCCACCGCACGAGTTTCGCGAATCACACTAACCCGAACGGCCCCGGTGTATGGCATTTCGCGCTCAATCTTGCGAGTGATATCGCGAGTGAGCATAATTGCTTGTTCATCAGTAACCTTCGATGACTCCACCATAACTCGCACTTCACGACCGGCCTGAACGGCAAAAGTACGAATGACACCTTCAAAACCATTGCCAATGGATTCAAGATCCTCGAGCCTTTGAATAAAGTTATCCATGTTTGGTCGGCGAGCTCCCGATCGTAGGGTCGAAAGCGCATAGGCTGTTTGTACAATCCCAGCAATCAAGCCTGGATTTCGATCATCGCCTTGGATCGCGCGAATCGACTGCACCACAACTTCTGGTTCATTGTGCTTCTTTGCAAAGTCTGCTCCAACTGAAGAGAAGTGCCCTTCCGCATGATGATCAACACCCAAACCAATATTATGTAGCAAACCAGCTCTGCGAGCCAATTTCACATTCGCACCAAGTTCTGCCGCAATGAGGCCGGCGATGTATCCCACTTCCAAAGCCTGCTGATAAGCATTTTGTAAATGAGTCGCACGATATTTTAAAGAACCTAAGGCTTTCAAAATCTCAGGATGCAAGTTGGCAATACCTAACTCAACACAAGCTTTTTCGCCGTCTTCACGAATAATTTTATTCATCTCAACGCGAACTTTATCAGCCATTTCTTCAATGCGAGCCGGGTGAACTCGGCCGTCTTCAATAAGTTTTTCTAAAGTACGACGAGCCACTTCACGACGAAGCGGATCAAAACAAGAAATTACCACGGACTCCGGAGTATCATCGATAATCAAATCAACACCACAAACAGATTCAATGGTACGAATATTACGACCCTCACGGCCAATAATCTTACCCTTCATTTCATCACTAGGGAGAGCCACCACACTCACAGTACGCTCTGAGGTGTATTCACCGGCATAACGAGCCATTGCTTGAGCAATTAAGCGCTTCCCTCTGCGGTCCGCTTCTTCACGAGCTTCTTCTTCAAGTTTAGTAATTGTTTTTGCGGCTTCTAGTTTAGCTTGATCTTCGAGAGCCAGCATTAATTCTCGTTTAGCTTCCTGATCAGTCATGGAAGCCACTGATTGAAGTTTTTGTTTCAATTCATCAACATGAGATTGAACTTTCTTTTCCATTTCACGAACACGGCTATCTGCAATATTCAATTTTTCTTCTTTTTCTTTTATCTGTTGAACACTTTTTTCATATTCCTCAACTTGTTTCTTTTTCAAGTCGTCGGCTTCTTTCAGCTTGCGCTCTAACTGGCCTTCCTGGTTTTTTAATTTAGCCTTTTGCTTTTGAACATCAGCTTCGACACTTTTACGAGCGCGTGTTTCAAAATCCTTAGCCCTGTTCTTTGAATCCTTATCGATCTTGGCAGCTTCGGACTTAGCCTTATTAATAATTCGTTCAGCTTCAATACGAGCAGAACGCTTTTTAGTTTCGTCTTGATAACGTTTTACCAAAAATACGACTAAGCCTCCAAGGCCCAGACCGCATACAGCTGCAATCACAACTTCAATCATCTCTGCGATCTCCTTCTCAGTGAGTAAAAAAAACTCCTCGATCCGTTATTATTACGTCCATTGGAATATCGAAGGACTCTTTAGGAAGCGGATCATCGAAGACTTGAACTTCGAAGGCCACTCCGATCTTTAAGCCTCTGAAATTTTTCAAAGCCTTATCGAAATACCCCCGTCCACGACCAAGTCGTGTGCCAGTTCGATCAAATCCCAACCCGGGAATCAAATAACCTTCTAAGGTTTGAAGGTTCACTAATTCACTCAAGACTGGATCAGGCTCCTCAATTCCAAATGGTCCTTTGAGCCATGCCTTGGGTTCGAGGTAAAAGTCCAAGACATCGCTCCTTACGCGAGGATAAACCCAGCATAAGTGTTGGTTGCTTTGAATGGATGGGTTTGGCGAAGCTTCACCAAACATAGATCGATAGGCTCCCCATCGACCCTTTTGGCTTTTAAGAAAGTTATTGAGGTGTACGGTTAGCTTTTGTTGCGTTTCTACAAGGAGAGAACCTGCTAACGCCTTAACTCGAAGCTGAGCTACGGCCCGTGCTTCAGCTTTATTGTTCCAACATCTTCCTTCTGCCATTCCTCATCCAATCACATTGTTGAGAAATGGCTTCGACAATCAAGAACGTCTGTGGCGTAAAGGCATCAATTAACGAATCACAAATCCGTGCGAAAATCCGAGTTTTTGACTTTGAAATAACCGCGCCATCAGGATTTTTAAAACCCTGAATTTGGGGATTCAGTTCGTCTCGGATAAAAAGTTTTAGGATTTGTCTTCCGATCTCGAAAAAAGACATTAAGAAAGGTCCAAAAACCGCGAGATAAGGAATATTTACAAAAATTGATCCTACACTCACCCAGACCCTCACTTGATTGAAAAGAACCATTTAACAACAAATACTTAAGCCAAGTTTATCTGGGGGGGTGGCATTGGGGCAAGCTTCATTGCATGGCATCCTCTAAATGCTAGACATTCAGCTTATTTCGAACATTGGCAATAGGAATGTCCACCAACAATAGTGCAAATTAAGCCTGATTTTGTAGCTTTTTTGAAAACACTTAATTCAAAGAGCTTAAAATCTTTCGATTTGTAGGTAGCTAATGGATCACCAGGGACCACAAACTTCTCCCAACGCTCGTCGCTTTCAACTTGCTCATACTGAGCAAAGCGCAGAGCTGCCTCCTTTGTCATCACCTCGTCTTTTATGGGTGCTGTTGCCTCAACATAAACCGCTGCATCAGTGGTCTTAAAAAATTTGAGCTTGTATTTTTCCTTGCCCCATAAAGAATCAGGCAACAGATAAAACTCAACCTTCCACTTTTCATTGGCTTGGTTTTTATAGATTAACTCACGATATTGAGTTAGGGGTCGCTTGAAGCCATACACTCGTTCAATCTTAGTTTTCAAACTGTCGAGACTGGCTGTTTCTTCGGATGATATAAATCCTTTGAGCTTGGGTAAACACTCGAGAATCGCTTTCTCGTTAAGCTGTTCAGGAATCTGGGCGAAGGAAGGCTCTCGTCCGCCATCAAATTGTGCAAAACCTAACTGACACCCTAAAGTAATTAACCCAAAACAAACAAATGAACTAAAAAATGTTATTAGTTGATTATTTAGGCCAAATAGAGGCCGCAACCCCCTAGGCTTACTTCCCGTTAGTCGCGGGCTTGACGAATTGGAGTTAGAACGAAGATTGGGCTTAAATGAACGACACACTTTCATGCATATAAATTAACACTATTTATACTCAATACAAACTACACTCAGTGTTTCTGGACCTTTAGGCTTTTGCACAACAACTTCATCGCCAACTTTTTTACCAAGCAACGATTTGGCAATGGGTGATTTCCAAGAGATTTTACCGGAAGGAATATTAATTTCATCTTCCCCGACAATTTGATAGGTCGACTCCACACCCTCTTCATCCTCAACAGTGACGGTCGCGCCAAACAAAACTTTATCACTCTTAACTTGTGAAGGATCTACCACATCAGCTTTTTCCATACGACCCATTAAAAATCGCAAGCGGCTATCAATTTCACGAAGACGTCTTTTTCCATAAATATAGTCTGCATTTTCGGAGCGATCACCATTACTCGCCGCCCAAGCCACCGTTTCCACAATTTTAGGACGTTCCAACTGGAGTAACTGATGGTATTCACTTCTCAAACGCTCAAGGCCTTGAGGAGTGATATAATTCTTGTTTTCCATAATTCGATTATTCCATTCGAGCTAATTAAGACCGGACTAAATTGTCTTTATTGAGATCAACACCTGATAACTCTCTCATTAACTCTTTAACGCTAACGATTTCTTTTACGCGGTACGCATTCTGACCAACAGTATAAAGTTCTTTTTCATTTTTGTTACAATTGGTCGCCGCGAGCAAACCGTTGCAAATACAAAATGTTTTTTCGTTATCTTCTTTCGAAGGACAGTAACCTTTATTTAGTAAATAACCTTTATCGCATTTAGGAGCTCTCGTGCGCGCCAAGGCTTCTTGATAAAAAGGAGATTTATTTAAGACTCTAAAAAGCATTCCACAAGGTGAGCCGGGGCGATCAGCAAGTTCAATATCCGCCTCTGTCGACTCCACCACTAACTTTTTGTACTCAGCATTGGCACCACTCTCATGAGTCGCAAGGAATCGGGTTCCCATCTGAACACCTGCACAACCCATATCAAGATAACGCCTGATATCCTCATGGGTATAAACTCCACCCGCGGCATAAACCGGAATCTCTAAGCTCCACTTTTTCACCGTGGCTAAAACATCCTCAAGCAGAACATCAAGTTGATTCTTGGGATCAGCAGCATCTTCTCTGGTACGCCATGCAATATGGCCCCCAGCCAACGGTCCTTCAACCACGATGCCATCAGGTAACCTTCCAGAACGAGACCAACGTTTTAAAACAACATCAACAGCTCGCCCCGATGAAAGAATAGGAACTATTGCCACTTCATCATGACGCGGATGGGACTTAACAATTTCAGGCAATGCCAATGGAAGCCCTGCACCACTTACAATGACGTCTACGCCACCATCCATAGATCCTAAGACAGAATCTTCGTACTGATTGATAACCGCTACCATCACGTTCATACCAATAGCGCCACCTTCGGCGATGGCTTTAGCATCAATGACATCCTGTGCGGCAGCTTCTCGTGCTTTAAAACGACGACCATGGCGTTCACCAACAATGCGGTCTAGACCTGCGCTCGATAAAACCCCAAGACCACCTTCTTTTGCCACATTGCCAGCAAGACGATAGTTAGAAATACCAATGCCCATTCCTCCTTGAATAATTGGAAATCGTAACAATGTATTTCTGATCTTCGTCTGTGGTAGCATCAATCCCCCCTCGACATACGGATTAACAAACATTAAGCACAGGACTCAGAATTAGACTGTTTTTCAAAAAAAAGAAACCCTTTTCCACTCGCTGAAGGTATTAATTTCTAAACCACTCTTAATTAATTTCTGTTGAAAAAGAACCAAATTCAAGGCGTCAAGCTTCAGATCGAACGAGGCGTAGTTCACCGATGTTGAGTGAGCGACGAAGCAAAGGTAACGAAGAAGTTGGACTTATTCAGCGGAATCTAATTAAGGGCACGTTCTTAATCGGGCTAGCATAATGTCGGGAATTTAGCGGATCAAGCAATAACCCCTTATCTTTTCTAAAGGTTTTTCCGAAAGGCTGCATGGAGGTATCCGTGGTCTCCAGTTGGAAAAGATTAGCAATTGCCACCATCGTATCCGCCATTGGATGCGGATTGACCTTTTGGTGGCACTTAAAAACAGAGCCGAAATCGCAAAGCGATTCCGAAGCCGATGTTATTGCTTACCTTGCTTCAACAAGACATGAAATTCACAGAAAAGGTGCCAACAATACTCTTTGGGAACCAGCAGAAGAACTTGATCGCTTACGAGCCGGCGACTCTGTTCGAACTTCCGGAAGCTCAGAGGCGCGAATTCAATTTTATAAATCGAAACGCTATATCGACCTCGAGGCAGACTCAATGATCGTGATTCAAAAACAAGAATCAGAAATCAGCTTAGAACTCTTGGAAGGATCTCTCTTTGTTAACGGCGTCGACAAAAACAGTAAAAGCGCACTTACTTTGAAATCACAAGGCGGAAAAGTTGACCTCTCAAAATCAGCGGCACAACTTTCCGGATCTTCGAATGCAAAAATGGATTTAAAGGTCCTCAAAGGTTCTGCTCAGTATTTAAAAGCCGGCGCTAAAGCGGAGGCCATTCAAGAAGGCAACGAAGGTGGAATTGGCACGACTGGTTTGCGCGTCAGTGCTGAAAAAGTTCGAATCTTATCGCCAGATACGACGAAACCTTTCTACGTTAATGCCATTTCTCCTGAACCCGTCATGATACAGTGGTCAGGACTTCCTCCGGATGCACAAGTACAACTTGAAAGCGGTCCTAGCCGCAAAAAAATTGGCCCGAATCCTTCAGAAAAGTTATCGAAGAACAAGATTCAAGTACTTTGGAAACCGGGAATCTATTATTGGAAACTCAAAGCGATGGACCCCGACACGCAAAAAATCATGGGTGAAAGCCCTATATACAAATCAGAAATCGTTGGTCGCTTTCCACCCACCCCGGTTTCACCAGAACCAAACTTTATCATTCAGACCAGAAGAAATTCAGAAACTATCACTTTAAGGTGGAGTACCCCTCCAGATTACAAAGAAGTTTTTGTTGAACTACAAAACGACGTAACAAAACAAAAATTAGTTAATAGGAGATTTCCCGCGTCCGTGGATTTTTATGGTGTACCTAATCTACCACTGGGTTCTTATTCGTGGAAACTCACCGCTTTCCCTGAAGATAACAGCAAACCACTGGCAGGGCCGACACACCAATTCTTTATCAATGAAAAGCGAATCATTAAAATTCCGATTGCCTGGAACGCAAACCTTCAAACCACTCAGTACTTCGTAAACACCGAACCAAAGCTCACACTCATGTGGGATCCTGATCAATCTGAGCGAGTCAGAAAATGGAAAGTTCGCATTGCTCCAGAAGGCACGCCGATCGCTAAGTCAGAAGCCTCTGATACTCGACAAATCAAATTTGAAAAAGTTTTACCTAGAACAGGACGCTACATTGCCAGTATTGAGGCCTACGATGATGAAGGCGATCTCATTGGTAACTCCGAAGTAAGAACGTTTGATGTTGCCGTACTACCACTTTTGCCTGCGCCCTCTCTAATGCCCAACGATGGTTCTGAATTCCTCGCCCGCCCGGATGGATCACTTGGAATCAAGTGGGATGAATTGAACGGAGCTAAAAACTACCAGATCCTGATCCGCGATAGTTTAGGAAAAATCGTTAATGAATACTCCTCAGAAACTGCAAATTACAAACTCACTAATTTGATGCCTGGAAGTTACACGGTACAAATTGGAGCAACTGACAGCTTTGGGCGCCGTGGAGAACTGTCTGTGAAACGAAGTTTGGTAGTCCCCGACAAGAGCGAAGTGAAAGCGCCGAAACTTAAAAAGATAAAGGTGAATTAAACAAATGATGACTCTTAACTCAAACATCAGATTAGCCCTGAAGAGAGGTTCCCTTCCGAATCTGCTCGCGCTCGGGCTTTTCCTGTTTGATGTAAAGGCCTTGGCTCAAGAAACTGCTCCGACTCCTCCAGCGATTGGCACTCCTGCCACTGGCGCAACAGCTGATCCCTCCAGCAAAAGCCGACGAGTCACAAACTTTGAGTGGGACCCCATCGCCCAAGCTAAGTCCTATGAAATCGAAATCACACCAGTTGGGGCTGAAAAGAAAGAACCCTATCGATTTACAGTAAATGATCCCGTCTGGAACGGAGAACTCAAACCCGGTAAATATACTATGAGGCTGCGCTCACGAGATCGTCGAGGAGTTCCCGGTGATTGGAGTTCTCCGGAAGAATTTTATGTGAAACTCTACGCTCCCAAACCACTGAGCCCTCTTGCTCAAGTCCAAATAAAGAGCAACGAAACTGAAACTTATGAACTGACGCTTCAATGGGAATATCAATCAGAAGCCTCAAAATATAAAATTCACATTGAGGATGAAACAAAACGTTTTATGCAGGACCTTGAATCCAGTGAAGGGCAAATCAAAGTAAAAGTCCCCGTTGCCCGCAATTACAGTTGGTCAATTACTGGTTTTGACAAGCAAGGCAAGGAGGGTGAGGTGTTTGGGGGCGCGATTCCCTTCACGGTTCTCGGAAAAAAATTAGAAACACCGAAAATAGATATTCCGGAATCACCCTATGTCCGCGAACTTCGTTGGAATGCTGTTCCGCACACCGAAAAATATAAATACTCGTTACTGCGCAAAGGCAATGACCGCAAATGGCGAAAATTCAAAGAAGAGGACGTCACTGAAACCACCCTTCTCTTCGACCCCAAGTGGAAAGGTGGCGAATACAAACTCAATGTGAGCTCCTCAGGCACACTTCGCGAGGTCTCTAAACAACATTCGATTGTGTTTCGCGTGGTAAACGGAGATCGTTCGGTTGCCGCAGAACAAAAGGCCTCCATGCGTAAAGCCATTGAGCGCACCGTTGATTGGTACTTTATCGCCAGTTACCTGATCACCCAGATTCAATACTCTGCCGTCAATGTTGATCAAGGCTCAGCCCCTAGTACTGGAGCTATCGGTGGTACGGGCCGCCTCGGTGCCGGCTATCTTGATGAGAATAGTCCGTTTGGATTTTTAGGAATCGTTGACCTCAGTGGTTTTATTATTGGGCAAAAGAATTACACTTATCCTGGGCTTGAAGCGCACGGAATCTTTCGCTGGGCTTCAGGCGAACTAGGGGAAATTCGAATTTCTGGTGGCGCTTACTACAAAGAGATTCCCGAAATTTTAGGCAATGCCGAAACCGGCGAGTTTAAGGTGAGCCAACTTGGTGCTTTTGGACTTCATGGTGGTGGTGAATACTGGTACTCCTTAAATTCGAAGTTAGGTTTACAAGTCAATGGTCGCGTTTACTTTCCTGTTAGCGGCAAAACTCCCAATGGAAAGCCGCTGATTGCGAGCCCAAGTTACCAATTTGGCTTTTTGGGAAGCTTACGCCTAAACCCTAAAGCCACTGGCTTGATGGGCTACGCCTTCCGCAAAGATGAAATTAATTACCAAGCATCAAATGCAACAGCACTTGCGGCCGGATATTCCAGCAATAAAACTTCCGTCGTTGGCCACTATCTAAACTTTTTTCTTGAGTGGGACTTTTAAGGAGAGATCATGAGACTGCCCATATATATGAAAACAAATCTCATCACGATCTTGTTGCTGCTCTTCGCCGCACTGCCAATTACTATTTGGTCCACGAACGAATTCGAAAAGACTTCACGTTATCAAGAAGAGGACATCAACCTTAAACTTGCCTTTTCCAAGGCGAATGAACTCAATTACATTTTAGATAATGCCACCGAGAAAGCGCGTAACCTTGGCACTTTAGTTTTAAATAACTTAAGTGATGTCTCCCCTGCCACTGAAGGAAAACTTGAAGAGGCTTTTAAACAAAACAAAGATATTTACGCTCTCGACGTCTACACGGTTGATCCTGAAAAAGATAAAATTAAACTCGTAAAACGGCTGACTGATGAAGAGCGTTTTGCTCTCTATAAATATGATTCTTCCTATATTGACCAACTCAGAAATTCGCAAAACTTTCCCATCCATAGCATCACGCAAAACAAGGTCATCATTCAAAACTCAAGTGTTCCTCGTGGTATTCCTATTTTTACCATTGGCGTTCCGTTGGCAAAAGACAGTCTCGGTCGTATTTCTCATATCGTGATTGCCGATTATAGCCTTGCCCGTTTACAAAAATCATTTGGAGCTGATGGTTACCGCACCTTTCTCCTAGTCGATGAAAAAGGTGTCACCCTTGCCCACCAAGACGACAGTCAAGCACTCAACCGCACTAACTTGAAAGAGCACCCTGTAGTAAAACTTGCTTTATCAAGCAAGGAACCAAATAATCAAAACAGATTTTGGGATAACTCCAAAAAAGCCTACTTCTATGGTACCTATGTTCGCTCCTCTCTCAATACATACATTGTCAGCCTAGTTCCAGAGGATGTGATTCTTTTACCCGCACGCAAAGTTCGTCACGGTGCCTTTTTCTTTTTAGGCATTCTTATCTCAATTTCGCTTTTGGGTGTTTTTATCTTTTCGATGTCAATCACCAACCCCATCGAAAAACTCGCAAGCCTTATTAAAGTGGTTGCCAAAGGAAACTTCAGTGTCTCTGCCCGCAGAATCATACGCTCTAAAGACGAGGTCGGTGATCTCGCTAAAGCTTTTGATAATATGACTGAGGGATTAAAAGAGCGCGATAAAGTGAAAACACTCTTCTCTAAGTTCCATGGTTCTTCCATTGCTGAAGATCTTATGAATAAAAAAATTGGAGTCGGTGGTTCCAACAAAGAGGTCACCGTGTTTTTTAGTGATATTCGTGGATTCACTTCTTTCTCGGAAACACGCTCTCCGGAAGAAGTTGTTAGCATGCTCAATGAATACTTTGCCATCATGGTGCGCATCATTCAGCAAAATCATGGCATTGTGGATAAGTTTATTGGTGATGCGATTATGGCAGTTTGGGGTGCTCCCAAGACAACTCCGCGAGATGCCCAAAATGCAGTTCGAGCTTGCCTTGAAATGCGCAAATCGCTTGCCGAACTCAATCAAAGACGTCAGCAAAAAGGCCAACCGCCCATACTGATTGGAATGGGGTTACACACTGGTCCTGCGATATCCGGCACCATCGGCTCAGATGATCGAATGGAATACACCGTGATCGGTGATACCGTGAATATGACTTCGCGAATTGAAAGCTCCACTAAAGCTTTCGGCACTGATCTTCTCATCAGTGAAGCCACAGCCAGAGCGGTTGATATTGAATTCGGCCTTCTTCATGCCGGCGCGGCTGAAGTCAAAGGTAAATCTGAACCATTGAATCTTTACCGCGTTGTGGGATACAAAGCCCAGTCAGGCGAAATCACTGAAGTCACCACCCCCTACTCAAGCTACCAAGCAGAGCATGCCGACAAGGTCAAGGTTGCATAAGGGTCTGTGGGCCCATTGCTAAATTGTTTTTATTGAGCAAGATATCCTCTTCTATGGGCAGCAATATGTCTGCCATACACACCGGAACCATGACTCCGTTTCGAATCGTCGCATCAGGGCAGTCTTTGCAATACTCAAACTCACCGTTCGCGGTAAAGGTGGGAGGTTGCTGCAAGGTAAGGTCCTTATAATGAATGGATGAACCAGGAATTAACAAGTGCGACAAAAATCTGATGGTTTCCCACAGAATACTGATACGCAGACTAGTAAGTGCGTAAACCAACGCCAAAACGATATTCTTTTTTGTGTTCATCACCTTTCCAAAAGAGATTTTTTCCTGATTTTTAATGGCACGATTAACCTTGGCTTGAACGAGTCGTCCAAACACAGGATGAAAATTCAACTGCTTAAACTTCCCCTCTGGCAATAGAATCACTAAGCTATGGTACATCAACCAACGTTCATCTTTAGTATTGAGGCTGGAGGAAATATATCCAAAGGGCTTCATTTTGAATTTCTGTTCGAGAATCTGTTTAGCTTCTGAAACCGCCACATCCTGATTCAGGAGACGACTTTTTTCTTTTTGATAGGGAATCCGGTTTTTTTTGAGTTCAAAGCGACGATTCAAAATATTGGCACTCGTAAATTCATGTTCGACGAAACCAAAATCGGTACAACAAGTAAATAGCAAGCGCGTGATATTAGGATTGGTATAGGCATAATGAACAATGTTCGCAAATCCCGGCAAATTCTTTTTATACACAGTCGCGACCAAGGAACAAATGATTCCCTGTTTTACAATCATGGCGGCCAGTTTTGATCTAAGAGGGTTCAACTCCTCTTCTGACAAACCCGGTTTGACATCAGGACGTTTTTGGGCCGAATCTACATGAAGAAAAATCTCCTTCAACCCGGCCTTCTTGTAGCGGGCAAGACTGTCGCCATTAAGAGAAAGACCATTACTTAAAAACTGAATGCCAATCCCTTTTTGACTAACGTAGCTAATGATGTCTTCCAGTTGCGGGTGCAGGGTTGGCTCTCCGCCCGCTAAAGTGATCAAAGTGAGGTTTCGATGAGCCAACGCGATTTCGATTTCCTCGATAATAGCGTCATAGGGTTTAGTATAATTATACTTATCCTTATAACAGGCCTGGCAGGATATATTGCATTTCTGATTTATTTCAATCACGATGTGAGGCACATATTTATCGGCAAAGGGAATTAAATGGGGATTCCTCATCCATGACCTCCTCATTCCTTAATTGTAATCATTTTTTGTTTATTTCTATCAGGTTATGAGGGAGTCCTGCTCCAAACAAATGAATTTCCCAGAATCCGAAACTCTTTTATGAAAGTATGATCTATATCCTGTTTCATGTAACAGCATAAACCAGCATGTTTAGAGCGAATGATGACAATATGTCATTGTTAGCTTCTACCCAATGACTCTTTTGCTCTTGAACTAAGAACACGCCAAGATTACACCGCTGCTCCAAACCCGTTTGCATTAATTTGTTGGGAGAAGTTTATGTTCAAAAAAATTGGTGCCTACCTGCTGCCAAATTTATTGATAGGGCTCAATATAAAGAGCCTCAAAGGCATAGGAGACATCTCCATACATCGTGCGTTGAGTTTTAATCCGTAAAGTACCATGAACCCATATAGGCCCATAAGCCACTTCAGTCCCCTCCTTGATATCAACTAATAGCATCTGATTCGGAGGAGGGGGTGGCACATGAATACAAGCCTGAGGGGTAGGAACCAATAAAAACTGAGTGACCTTTTTTTGATTATCTTCTAGGGGAACCATAAATCCAGGTACTTTAACTAAGGTACCATCATACTTTTTCAAGCTCGGAGGAATGGAATTTGTGACATAGTCCATCTCACCCAGAAGGCGCCAGTCCACTTCAACCTGAGCCGTTCCGTGATTACTTGAAAGGATCTTTGGCCCAAGATATCCCATCAGGACAAGTCCGGCCACAAGCCCCAAAACCACGAAAAAAATTTTCTTTTTATTCCCGAAGGCCATGACGATCCTTTCAACTCTCAGCAGATCCCGATTCAGTTATGCACACAGTCCCAAAGCACTCTATTCTTGAACTCCTAAACTAATAAATCTAGATTGAACGCATGACAACAAATCTTCAAGCCGTGCGCGGCACCCGTGATCTATTGCCCGAAGAATGCGATCGTTTTCGCCTCATCAATTCAACCGCCTATGAACAAGCTCGCCGTTATGGTTATGGCGAAATCATGACCCCTATTTTTGAATTTACCGATGTATTTCAACGTACCCTTGGAGATTCCTCTGATATCGTTAGTAAGGAAATGTACACCTTCGTTGACCGAGGAGGCGATTCTTTGACCCTCCGACCTGAAGGCACCGCCGGGATCGCTCGAAGCTTTATTTCCGAAGGCATGGCCCAGAATATTCCAGTGCGACTTTATTATGCGGGGCCAATGTTCCGTTATGAGCGTCCACAGAAGGGTCGATATCGTCAGTTTCATCAAATAGGGGTGGAGTGTTTAGGAATCAACTCGCCCCTTGCCGATGTTGAATGTTTAGCGTTGAGTCATGATATTTTATTATCTCTCGGTTTAGGAGAAAAAGTTCAGCTAGAACTCAATACTCTCGGCGATCCTCTCTCGCGCCAACAGTACCGAGAGCAATTGGTGAAATACTTTGAAAAATTTAGGTCTGATCTTTCAAAGGACTCTCTGGAGCGACTCGAAAAGAACCCTCTTCGTATTCTCGACTCCAAGGATGAAAGGGATCAAAAACTGGTGACGGATGCCCCAGTTCTTTCAGATTGCCTTACTGATGATGCAAAAAAGTTTTTCGAGCGTGTTGAGCTGGGACTTACTCAATTAGGAATCAAATATGTCAAAAACTCAAGATTAGTACGGGGGCTTGATTATTATTGCCACACCGTTTTCGAATGGACGACTTCCCTCCTCGGGGCCCAAAGTGCTGTTTTGGCTGGAGGACGTTATGACGGCCTAATTCAGTCCATGGGAGGACCAAGCACTCCTGGAGTGGGATGGGCCTCAGGGATGGAACGCCTGGGATTGCTCCTGAGTGAGGCTGCCAATCAAGATTTAAATAATAAAAAAGTAGCCGTAATTATCGCCGAAGAAATGGCGGAAGCAAAAGCCTTACAAATCAGTCATCGCCTTCGTCAAATGGGCTACCAGGTGGATCTTCCCCTCTCTGGTAATATGGGCAAAAAGTTTAAGCGGGCTGATAAACTCGGGTGTAACTGGGCCGTGGTTCTAGGCTCTTCAGAGATCAACGAACAAAAGATTACCCTCAAGAATCTTCGAATGGGGAACCAGGAGTCCATGACCGAATTCAGTTTTTGGGAAAGAATAAGTCAACAAAATTTGACAACTTTATAGTAGATATCTCCGCAACTATCTCTATAATCATCCACACATTATACCATTTCCAGTTAGAAAGTAGACCAAGGCGCACACGAGGCGGGGTTTCCCCTCTGCGAAGGGGTGCCTCGGACGACGCAGCCAACGATGGTCTACGAAATAGATGAAAATGGTATTATATGACTGGTTATGGCATGATAGGGAGGAGATCGATGCAAGAAGGCACGGTTGATTTTAGAGAATTCAAGTACACACCTGAAGATCTTCTTTTTCACTTTCACGAAGAACGAAACCGCGCCAGAATGCATTCTTTCAGCGAGGTATCAGAATTAGTTCTTCATGATTTAACGAATCCATTGGCGGTCGTTAAATTCTGTATTGACCAACTTGAGCTAAATCCAAACCTCTTAAAAGAAAAACCACAATATTTAGAAAAAATAAAAAATAACCTCGACCGAGCCTTTGACATTATAGATTCATTTAGAACGATCGTTCGCAAAGCTACACACTCCGAATCAAGCCGCTTCGATGCTAGCCACAAAGCGGCGGTAAAACTGATTCAGGCACAATATAAGGATGCGGATAAAAGTTTGACAATTAATTTTGACCCGTCTCTTGAGGGAATTATGATTCGAATTCCCCAATTTGATGCTGTCTTTGCTTTAGACACCATCTATCGCATTTTACTGGCTCAAACACCGGCTGATTCCGCGACGGTCCTCTCACTGAGGAAAGAAAGCCTTTCCAAGGGAATGCTCAATATTACCATCAGTACAAACTCTAACTCTACAACCGCTGTCGAAGGAACGAGTCTGCTCAATTTGTTTAACTTACGAGTCATAAATCAACAGTTGTCCACTTTTGGTGGACATGTTGACACTTTGGACAAATCTTTAACTGAATGCGCTGGAACCAACCTCAGGATTGGCCTACCATTAGAAGTAGGAAAATAAGGGAGAGTCTATGGAAGTATTTATCTTAGAAGACGATAAGAGCTGGCAATTTGTATATCAAGAGACTCTTGGTGTTCGATTTGATATAAAACTCTTTTCGAACTTGGAAGAGCTTGAAGCTGGTTTGGCCCATCAAACTAAGCCGTTCATTCTCTTAGCTGATTTAAAGCTCCAAGATCGAAGTTTTTTGACCTATTTGCGAGAACATCCTGAGCTACCTAAGCTCGCAAAAATTTTGGTGATTTCTTCAACTGATGAAGTTGATATTTTGGAAGAATGTTTCTCCCTTGGAGTTTCAGATTATCTTACCAAGCCTATTAACACCCATGAGTTGGTGGTCAAAACTAAGCGACTCTATGAGCTGGCTACGAATAAAGGTTCATTAGGCTTGCATATTGATCGCATGTCTAACCGAATCAGCTTTAACGATACTGAAGTTCAGCTCACACCGCGAGAATTTCAAATTCTAAACTGTTTAATTGAGCGTGGTGAATCTGGAGTTCAAAAGGAAGACTTACTTCAGTCTATTTGGAAGAACACAAATGTGACTTCCAACACCGTGGAAGTTCATATTTGTAATATTCGTAAAAAACTTGATCCTATTGGCTTTGAGATTACGACCAAAGCGCCACATACATTTTGTTTGATGCCTCGAAGGCAAGAGATGACCCTTTAAGATCACCTCTTTTCGATGCAGCAAAGACGCAGAGTTGGTTTAACTTTGCTTCCGGTATTTAACTGCTTATTACAGTGGTTCTGAAACACGAACTACTGTGATATCACTGTCTGCAAATAGAATTTCTTTATTTATCCGTTCTAGGTTAATAAGAATTGGTTTTTGAGCATCGGCCTTCGGCGCCATTAACCAATTCTTTAATTCTTCAGGTGCCATAAATTCCACTCGACTGATAAGATCAAACTCATTTTGGTGTTCACCAAACAGTTTATCACTCAAACACTTTTCGATGAGATCATGCCAGGCCCGCTGAGAGGAGTCTTCGACGGAATTAGCGTAACCAAGGCCAACCAGCAGCGGCAAACCCAATCGCCCGCTGGGAATCGCCAAAGCCACAACTACAGTCATGTTGATGGGGCCGTCAGTGACGGCCAAACAGTAGTTGGAAAAAGCGTAACGATTATCGTTTTCCCAAATAAAGCTACTTTCTCGCACTGGAATTTGGAGTGGAATACCAGCACCATCGAGAGATTGACTGAGAACTGCTTGCGCCAAGAAACTGCGCAATGCTCTATCATAAGCCATACTTGCCTGATTAAAGGCGGCACAACTAAATAAACTTTTCTTACTTAAAGGATAACTCAGATGGTATGTTTGGGCGATCAGCTTATTTTTAGCTTTAAGAAAAGCGATGTCTTCTGTTTCGGCCAAACCATAAGCTTTAAAGGAACGTCCATCAACCATACCTACCAATTGACAACCAAAGATCTTAAAATCACTGGAACCATAACTTTTTATTACTGGCTTGAATTGATTTAAACGTTCATCGATTTGCGTGCGCAAATTCTGTATGGCCAACCCCTCTTCCATAAGCATTCCCCTTTTTAATAATAAAATTCCGGCAAAAAATCCATTTTTTCGCCAGATAAAGAACATATTCAGTATAGGGAGATTCTGAGAAAAATTAAGCTCTTTTTTTCCAAGAACTGATAACTTCACATAATGAAGTATTAGGAAATTGATCGACCCACTCTAAGGAATTGAGTTGATACCCCATAGCTACCAGTATTTGACTGTCGCGAAACCAAGATTCTACGCTACAGGCCACATAAACAATCGCGGGAAAATTTCCTTGTGGAATCTGCTTCATTAAATTTTCACCTACACCGGATCTCGGTGGATCCAAGAAGAGTAAACTCTCCCCTTGAACCCACTCTCCCCAATTTAAAGTCTGAAAATTTCCAACTCGGCATACAATGCGCGAAGAAAGTGCGGGAAACTCTTGAAGTGCTCGCTGTAGAGCCGCCAGGGCCTCCGCGCTTTGTTCCACCGCCACTACCTCAAATCCAAGAGAAGCGAATCCGAGTGTGAAATTGCCGGAACCCGCTCCCAATTCTATGACTTGACGATAGGGAAAACTCTCGGCTTTCTGCAAAGAGCCAATAACTAATTTTTGGTTAATGGCACGACCAACCTGGGTAAAAGAACCAATGGAACCATACAAGGAAAAACAGGCACCTTTGGTATCATAGGTTTCAAACCAAGGCTTCAACTCAGCTTCCGTCAATTTCCATCGCGAGCCGATTTTCTTTAGGACCTTAAAACGCTGTCCAATTTCTATATGAGCCCGACTCACCCAAGTACTTAAGATTTCATCTTCTTGCAGTAAATCCTTAACTTCGATATTAGCCATATCAAGCCAAACGCCCCACTGACCTTGAGCATCAACTCGTAGCCGCACCGAAGCCTTTGGCGCTTTCAATCGGAACTGGGACCACCAAGCAAACAATTTTTGTAGCGGTTCCGAAAACAATGGACATTGTTCAATTACTTTAAGCTGCTTGTAATCCTTGGCCAGAAAACCCCAGCCCTCACCAGCACGCCACTGTAAATCAGCTCGATCGCGAATACCCACGGGCCCGAGAGTGTGACAACGCACTTCTCCCCGATAGCCGAGTACTTCCCCGAGCTGACGTAAATGAGAGGTTTTATCAGTGACTTGCTGGGAGTATTCGGTCGTCCAAAGCGAACATCCCGAACACTCATTGGCATGTTGACAAATCATAAGTTCCGGCGGTATTGACCGCCCACTTCATAAAGAGCTTGTGTCATTTGATAGAGAGAGCAAACTCGTGCTGCATCCATCAGTGCTTCAAAAATATTTCCACCCGAGACCACTTGCGCTTTCAAATGTTTCAGGGCGAAGTCAGTTTTATCCGAACTCTCCTCTTGAAATGAATGACAAGAGTCAAGCTGCGCTTGTTTTTCCTCATAGCTGGCACGGGCCAGTTCAATCTTTGGCGGAATATAATCAGGAGCTAATGTTTTCGGATTGATAAAAGTATTCACTCCGATAATTGGCAATTCTCCCGAATGCTTTAAATGTTCATAGTAAAGAGATTCTTCTTGAATCTTTGATCGCTGATACTGAGTTTCCATTGCGCCCAAAACCCCACCACGCTCGTTAATACGCAAGAATTCACTAAGCACGGCGTCTTCGACCAGCTCCGTAAGCTCTTCGACAAAGTACGCACCTTGAATAGGATTTTCATTTTTCATCATCCCGAACTCACGATTGATGATCATCTGAATCGCCATAGCTCGACGAACTGACTCTTCTGTCGGAGTCGTGATGGCCTCATCATAGGCATTGGTATGCAAGGAATTACAATTATCATATAGAGCCAACAACGCCTGTAAGGTAGTGCGAATATCGTTAAAATCAATTTCCTGGGCGTGGAGTGAACGACCACTTGTCTGAATATGGTATTTTAGTTTTTGCGCCCGATCATTGGCTCCATATTTATCCCGCATCACAATCGCCCAAATACGGCGAGCCACTCGCCCCAGAACAGTATATTCTGGATCTAAACCATTGCTAAAAAAGAACGAAAGATTTGGTGCGAATTCGTCAATCTTCAAACCCCTGGACAAATAGTACTCTACAAAAGTAAAGCCATTGGAAAGCGTGAATGCCAACTGACTGATAGGGTTCGCTCCGGCTTCCGCAATATGGTAGCCGGAAATGCTCACTGAATAAAAATTACGAATTTTTTTACTGACAAAATATTCCTGAATATCGCCCATCATTTTCAGAGCAAACTGAATTGAAAAAATACAGGTGTTTTGCCCTTGGTCTTCTTTTAAAATATCGGCCTGCACGGTTCCACGCACTTGTTGTAAAGTTTCATCGCGGAGTTGATGTAATTCGGCAAAAGTAAGCGCACGCCCGAGTGCCTTTTCCTTCTTTTCGCGCTGTTGATCTATGGCCGTGTTAAAGAAAAAAGCTAAAATCATTGGCGCTGGACCATTGATGGTCATGCTCACACTAGTGCTCGGCGCACAAAGATCAAAACCCGCGTAAAGCTTTTTCATGTCGCTCAAAGTACAAATGCTCACACCGCTCTCGCCCACTTTACCAAAAATATCCGGGCGCGTGTCGGGATCCTGTCCATAAAGAGTCACACTGTCAAAGGCCGTTGATAAACGGTGCGCGACTTCACCCTGACATAAATAATGAAAACGCCGATTGGTACGATCGGGCCCACCTTCGCCCGCGAACATTCGTTTGGGCTCTTCATCGGTTCTTTTCAACGGAAAAACTCCTGCGGTGAACGGAAACTCACCCGGAACATTTTCAAGACGCAAGTACCGAAAGCGATCGCCCCAGTCACGATACTTTGGCACCACCACACGCGGAATCCGCGTACCACTCAGACTGGTTGACACTAAAGGTTGTGCGAAGACCTGGCCACGCACTTCAAATTTTAATTCATCACCACTATAGCGTTCACGCAACTGGTCCCAAGACTCCAGCAAGTTAATCTCTTCGAGCAGAAATTGCTCACGCAAGCTTTTTTGCATTTCTGGGATTTTAGTGTCATGAGGCAAACAATGTTTATTCACACTGATCAGTGCGCCTAAGAGACTCGCCTTTTCGGCCATTTCCTCGGTGCGCTCTTTATAACGACGAACGGTGTGAACAATCTCGGATAGGTAATTTTGACGATCACTAGGAATAATCGTCTGCTCTTCTCGCACCTGACGAGCAGCTAAATAATTTTGATTGATAGTCCAACGTTTATCTTTTTGAGCTAATTTTTCATTGAGAGCCACAAACAACTGATCAACACCGCTATCACAAAATTGAGCCGCCTGCGTGAGAAACACAGGCACTGCTACTGATTGATCATAAATCTTACGCGAACGACGATACTGTTTGCTCACATCACGGAGGGCATCTTTTGAACCACGACGATCAGCCTTATTGATCGCAATGAGGTCGGCAAAATCAATCATATCAATTTTTTCCAGCTGACTTTGGGCCCCGAATTCCGACGTCATCACGTACAAACTCACATCGCTCACTTCTGTGATAGCCACGTTCCCTTGACCAATCCCGCTGGTTTCAGCAATTAAAAGATCAAATTCCATTTCACGGCAAAACTTTAACATTAATGGAAGACTTTCAGAAATCTCTTTTCCTGATCCCCGCGAAGCAATGGAACGCATGAAAACTCGTTGGCGCCCCAGTGAATTCATTCGAATGCGGTCACCGAGCAAACTTCCACCCGTCTTGCGTTTTGAAGGGTCGACACAAAGTATTCCAACCTTAACATCAGAATAGGCTTCTAAAAAGCGCAATACCAACTCATCAATCAAGGAAGATTTGCCTGCACCACCAGTGCCGGTTATTCCCAAAACAAGGGGTGTTTTGCCTGAGTGAGCCTGAAAACTCAGTACATTTTGTTTACCAGGAGTCTCGCCAGACTCAATGGCAGACAGGCAAACTCCCAGCTCTCGATGAGGAATGCAATCCTTTGGATCAATCGGCTGGAGGTTAGATGCTGTGGTTGAAGCTTGTTTATAGGCCTCCGTTACTGAAAAATCACAACCTTCAATGATCATACGAATCATACCTTCGAGGCCCAAACGCCGCCCATCATCCGGATGAAAGACCTGCGCAATCCCGTACTTTTCCAATTCAAATTTTTCTTCGTGGATAATGACGCCACCACCACCACCATATATTTTCACATAATTGGCACCCGCGGCATCGAGCAGATCACGCATGTATTTAAAATATTCCATGTGGCCACCCTGGTAAGAACTAATGCAAATACCCTGGGCGCCTTCCTGAAGCGCGGTTTTCACCACATCTAATACCGAACGATTATGCCCTAAATGAATCACCTCGGCGCCTGCTTCTTGCAATAAACGACGAATCATATTGATCGAAGCATCATGCCCGTCAAAAAGTGATGCTGCTGTTACTATGCGAACTGGATGCCGAGGTTGGTATGACATAAATAAAATCCCTTTATCAATTCCCTTGAAACTGAGCTTTACGTTTTTCAGTGAAGGCCATCATTCCTTCATGACTGTCCTTATTTTGAAAGAGCTTTCCAAAACTATCTGCTTCGAGCGCCAAAGCACCATCCGCCGAAAGATCATAGCCATCTAAAACA
>CAZYOE010000039.1:29237-32074 GCA_964648725.1 uncultured Pseudobdellovibrionaceae bacterium
GCGACAAGATGGTCGTCGCGGCTTTCATGGCGTGAACCATCAGCTCCGTAGCCGGAAGTACTTTCTGCACTAAGCCCACATGCAAGGCGTCTTCCGCAGAAAGCATATCTCCTGTCATTGTCATTTCGCGAGCTTTATTCAAACCCACCACGCGAGACAAACGAACGCATCCGCCAAAGCCAGGCATTAGCCCCAAGCTGACCTCAGGCAAGCCGAACTTTGCATTTTCCGACGCATAAATAAAATCACAACTCAATGCTAATTCGAGTCCACCACCGAGAGCAAAACCATTGACGGCTGCAATTACTGGCATTCTGAGCATTTCGATGTTGCGGAATACTTTCTGCCCTTTTTCAGCAAAAAACTTAGCTTGCTCCGGATTCAAGGAAACCATTTCTTTAATATCGGCACCCGCGACGAAGGCCTTTTCACCACTCCCGGTGATGATTAAGGCTCTTGCGTCCATGGGCTTTTTTTCCATCAGCATGCGAACAGCCTGGTCGAGTTCTGTGATGGTTTCTTGATTGAGAGCATTGAGTGCTTGAGGACGGTTCATCGTCAAAACCCAAACTCCACCCTCTTGCTCTTTCAGATTAATATTTTTCCATTCCATTGTTTTAACCCTACACGTTAGTGTTAAATATTTTTTATTTTGTTTCAGAGTAGTTATAAAATCCACGGCCTGATTTGCGTCCTAACCATCCGGCTTCAACATATTTAGTTAAGAGTGGACAAGGTCTATACTTAGGATCTCCAAGGCCATCGTGAAGCACATGAAGAATCGCTAAACAGGTATCTAGCCCTACAAAGTCCGCTAATGTTAAAGGGCCCATCGGTTGATTAGTTCCAAGCTTCATCGCTTCATCGATTGCTTCAACAGTTCCAATGCCTTCATACAAAACGTACATTGCTTCGTTAATCATTGGCATTAAGATGCGATTCACCAAAAATCCTGGCATGTCCTTCGCTGACTCCACAAAAACCTTACCCATTTTTTCAGACATTTTGCGAATGGCTTCGAAGGTTTCATTGGATGTCTGCAAACCGCGAATGCCTTCGACCAATTTCATCAGGGGCACTGGATTCATAAAATGCATACCTGCCACTTTTTCCGGACGTCGAGTCGCTGCCGCCATTTTAGTGATAGAGATTGAAGATGTGTTTGATACCAGCAACGCATGAGCTGGTAAAACTTCATCAACTTGTTTAAATATTTTTAGTTTAAGTTCCACATTTTCAGTCGCGGCCTCAATAACGATATCACAAACTTTGAAACCTTGAACTTCTGTCGTTGTTTGAATCCTACCTAAAATTTCAGTTTTTTGAGCCTCCGTAACCGTTCCCTTTTTAATCAAACGCTCCAAGCTGCCACGAATGGTGTTTAAACCCTTCTCCAACGCCGCCGTCGAAATGTCTTGCATAATAACAGTGAAACCAGAAGCCGCTGCCACTTGCGCAATACCATTGCCCATTTGTCCAGCACCAACAATACCAACAGTCTTAATTTCCATACGAACGTCCCCCCAAATTTTGCATGATTAGTTACAATAAAGTCTGACAAAAGGTATAGTCCAGTTATTTTCCAGGGACAACTTTCTTCTCAAACTCCAGCCTTCGACCCCAGACCAGGGTGCAACACTCGCCTTGTACAAAACTTCAATCCCCCCCACAATAAAGGAGATGCGTAAATGGATTTACCCTCTCTTTTGCCTAGGATTGGCGGTCGAAGCACAAGCCATGGTTCAGGTTCGTGATCTCATAGAACCCACGGTGCGATTTTTTCGCACTCCTTCAAGCCAGTTTCCCTCTGGAGAAGCGGCTTTTAGTCAGCTTAGGGACAAACAAATAAACACGCGACTTGAAACGTGGTATTGGGTTGATCGCGACGGTGCGAAAGAGTGGATTCCCTCCCAAAATCTTTTTTATTTGCGTGATTTCTATCAACAAAGTCCCACCCAACAATCAGGAATTCTAACGATGACATCACCAGTGCTTCGTTTAAGCAAAGGCTGGCGCCCAGGGGGTAATCTCAAGGAGGGCGCTGAACTCTCTATTACTACCGTACGCTCAGACTGGGCTTGCGGTCGAGATAAGAGCGGCGACATTTGTGTTCCAACCAACAAAATTCTCTTGGCCATTGACGCCGCTCAACGAGTACAGACCAGTCAGGGTAAGTGGCATAGTGTCAAATACCGTATCGGGCATCATATGATAACTGTTCACAATCAAGTGATCCCCGTTGCCAAAGTCAAAGCGTGGGAGGCCAACCCCAATTTTGCGTTTATTCGCCCCTTTGATGTGACCAGTGGAAAACGCAACTCTACAATTACGACTACTACTCCATTTGAAAGAGTACTCCTCTTGAAAAAAGAAATTCGACGCTGGCACCAAAGCATACTCGCGGACCACGGAAATGTTTGGTGGCAAAATATTCAAGCTGAATCTTTGGAGCGTGCTCCCATTATGCTGACTCGCGATGAACTCAGCGGGCGCAAAATCTATGACCAAACCCAACACGCAAAACTTTCTCTCATTTCCGCTGATGGAATCTTTCTCTCAAAAGACGGCGATTCATGGACTCTCTTGAAGCAATTTGGCGAACTGAACTTTCCAGTGACCATTGGACCGCGCGACACTTTGGTAGTTGGAGATCTACTCTCTTTTGATGAAGGTAAGACTTTTCAAAACTACCTGCGATGGGATCAAATAGCCTCGCATACCCAAAAGATTCTCGGGCATTCCCCTAAACACTTACGACTGCAAACCGTGAAACCTCTGGGACGTTCTTCACTAAAGATCGACGTTGATACTGGCTATAAAATTTTGGTATTTGAGTT
>CAZYOE010000040.1:0-31475 GCA_964648725.1 uncultured Pseudobdellovibrionaceae bacterium
CATTCTAGCTATGACGCAAAGACTATCACCCGTTTGGTGGAGTTAGGAGCAAAGTACGACTATCTGGTGACCAGCGAAAAAGACATGGTAAAGTTGCAAGACTGGCCCTTTCAAGGACCATCACTTTGTGTTACACCTATGCGTCTTAAATTAAGTGGGTCTTTGGAGGCATTTCGTGAGAAACTTGCTCGCAGTTTGTGGACGAACTCTTAGCCATATTTTGATTCTGATTCCGGAATCATGGCGGTGGTTTTTTGCGTCTTTTGCCGCCGTTGTACTCTTTGACATCTTGAGATTTCGACGAGCCATTGTACTTCGTAATCTTGATATTGTTTTCCCTACCAAATCCAAAGACGAAAAAATAAAGCTCGGTCGTGAGTCTCTTAAAAAGTTGATTTATAATTTTTACGAATTTTGTTTGTTTTCTTCCATTAATGAAACGTGGATCAAAGCGCATACGGTTTTTAAGGGACTTGAAAATCTAGACGACGCTATGGTGAAGAACAAAGGCGTTTTACTTTTATCTCTGCATTTGGGGCATGGAGATATGGCTATTTCGATGTTAGCTCACCGAGGTTTTCCGCTTTCTGTCATATCGAAGCATTTTAAGGTGAAATGGCTCAATGATTTTTGGTTTGGTACTCGTCAAAGGTTTGGGGCTAGCTTTTTGGACCCCCACGGGAAAAATAGTTCCTTTGATATTTTGCGAATTCTCAAAAAGCAGGGGATCGTTATTTTTGTTCTAGACCAATACATGGGGCCTCCTTATGGATTGGAAACCACATTTTTTGGGGTAAAAACAGGCACGGCTTATGGTTTGTCACTTTTTTCAATAAAGACCGGAGCTCCGGTTTTGCCGGTTTGGACTTATCGTGATGACATGGGTCGAAACGTTATTGAAATTGGCTCCGAAATCTTACCTGAAGTGCGAACTAATCGCGATGAGTCCCTGCTTGCAACAACACAAAAGTATAACTTAGTTCTTGAAGAACTCATTCGTAATCATCCAGAAGATTGGATGTGGATTCATCGTCGCTGGAAAAAATATTTATCAGACATCCCAGACGAACCTGAGGGTGTTTTGCCGTGAACAAGGCACTTTTAACCTGGTCTCATGTCGAGAATCTTAGAATCAAAAATTTGTTTTTTGCACCCTTCCAGAATCATCGGAGATAATAATGGAAATCTGGAAGGGGTTTATGCGGATATTCAGTTTAGTAGCTCTATTTGCGCTTTTTATTTTAAGTTGCTCGAGTCCCTTTCTGAAATATGAGGAGCCCCAAGGGCTAAATATCGATGAGGGCATGCCTGATGTGAGAGTAAAGGAACTTGGTGACGACCCCAATGAAGGTAAAATGGATCTGGGGGCGATTCCCAGTCAACCGGGAGCAACTCCCATACCTCAACTTGAAACTACAACTCCCGTCCCGCAGTCGACCCCGATCAGTTCGGCTTTGAAGAAAAAAGGCAAAGATAAAGGGAAGACTTCAAAAAAAGAAATGGTCACTTTGCTGACTAGTGTACCAAAACCTGAAAAAGTGGTTGAGGTTCATAAAGTCCGTGAACCTAATTATGAGAGCAGTGTTGGTTTCACAAATGGTTCGCGACGTCCCGATCATGATCCTTTTCGAGTCGGTGAAAAAGTGGTATTGAGCGTGCGATACTTTAAAGCTCAAGCCGGCGAGCTTTCTTTAGAAGTGCGCCCAATGGTGGAAGTGAATGGTCGTAAAGCCTATCGTTGGCATACGGGTTTACAGACAACAGGAATGTTTTCCAAATTCTATTCTATTGAAGACTGGGCCGAAACACTGGTTGATTATGAAACCCTATCTCCGACAGTGTTAAATTTGCCTGTAAAAGAAAGCGCCCAACTTCGTAACGGGAAAGGTTACTTTGACCCTAAAACCTTAAAAGGTGTCTACATTGAAAAAAAATACACCGAGAAAAACGGCCATCAAGAGAAGCGGCAAGAATGGCAAGTTTTACCCTACGCACAGAACGTCTTTAGTGCGGCTTTTTATATGCGCGTATTTACTTTTGAGGTTGGGAAAGAATATAGGTTTACTGTTGCAGACGATGAGAAAAATATGACCTTCAAGGGAAAGGCTCTTCGCAAGGAACATATTGAAACAGATGCGGGAGAGTTTGACACTATTGTTGTTAAACCAGAGTTCGAAGTTGATGGTGTTTTTAAACCAGTGGGCGATATCTTTTTTTGGTTAACCGACGACGATCGAAAAATGATTGTTAAAATTGAGTCAGAAATTAAAATAGGCACGCTAGTCATGGAAGCGATCCAGGTTGAAAAGGGTCAAGACTTTTAGGATAAAAGGCTTGTTTTTTAAAAGGATCTCGCAGAACACTGTAGATTCTTTAGACACCTAAATAAATTAAATTTAGCATATCTATTATGTATGAAGTAGGATGCCGTCATTTTAATGGATATAAACCCTGCAACAAAAACCTAAACTGTAATTCGCTTTGCCCTCATCGTGATGTTCCTCAGACTTCAATATTAGTCGTCCATTTAGGCGCAATGGGTGCTGTATTGAGAAGTACGGCTTTGCTGACCATGATCAAAAGAAAATACCCTTCAAGCTTGATAACTTGGGTTACTGAAGATCATTCAAAACCTCTTTTGGAAAACAATCCGTTTGTAGATAAAATTTTTGGAATATCGGCTCGAGATCAATTAGCCTTGGCCGGATTGGAATTTGATGTTGGTTTTTTTATTGATAAATCTCCAGAAGTGGCAGGTCTTAGAAAGCTAGTGAAGCCAGATCAGTGCCTCGGCTTTACTGCAAATCCTCGTTCGGGCGCGGTAATTCCAGCTAATCCGTCGTCGTGTGAGTTATGGGAAATTGGACTCAACAATCACAAAAAGTTTTTCGAAAATACAAAGTCAGAATTGCAGCTGGTAGCAGAAGCCTTGGAGCTGCCTTACCAGAGAGACGAATATGTTCTGCACCTGAGCCCAGGTGAAGAACATATCTCTGCTACTCGAGCAAAGATTTGGTCGATGAATGGCACGCGAAAAATTATCGGACTAAATACTGGAACGAGCGGAATTTTGCCGAACAAAACAATTCCAGTTGAAACTTGGCAGTCCTTACTGGGTGAGTATCGCGATCGATCGGATGTACATTTTGTCTTGTTGGGTGGGCCGTCTGATGGTGAGAGAAATAAAATTATCGGTCGAGATTTTTCTGTGACTCAAAGCCCGACGAGTTCAGGCCCTAGAGATGGAATTTGCAGTGTCGACGCCATTGATTTAATGGTTACCGGAGATAGCCTTGGAATGCACATGGCCATTGCTTGCAAAAAACATGTGATTGCATGGTTTGGTCCCAGCTGCGCACATGAAATTGATCTCTATGATCGAGGTACCAAAATAAAATCCTCAAGGCCTTGTAGTCCTTGTTGGAAGAGAACGTGTTCGGAAAAGGTTGTTTGTTCGGAGTCTGTCGATGTGTCCCAAATTAAAACATTGATTGACCAATGGATAGTTAACCAAGGAAAGAAGAGCGACAGACCAGCGTTCACAAAACAAATTCCAATCGAATTCCCACTATGAGACTTTCATCGGGGTCTTATGGTCAATGATGGAGCTTCTCAGTGACTTATGAAATAATGGAAGTACGTCTTACATCAGCGGGTTGCTGTATTGAGACGAACTGATCTTCATCTGGAGAGCGCATTTGTTTTTGCAGTTTCGATTCATGATCGCAACACTTATTTTAGTGGCCATTTTGATGGTCTTTGGTGGCCAAGCCTGTTCACCTAAAAATACATTTAAGCCATACAACGGGACTTCAAAAACTTCCGGACCAGATCCGCTCTTCGGTTATCAATGGTTTTTAGGAGGCAAAACGATAGATTCATCTCTTGATATTGAGGCATCGGCAGTGTGGGATTCCGGCAATATGGGGCAGGATATTCATATTGCGATTGTCGACCCGAGTTCTATTTATTTGAGTCATGCCGATATCAATGACAATAAAGATCTCAACAAGAGTTTTAACTTTTTAGTGCCAACCCGCGGAACTGATACCACTTTGTCTGAAGGCGAAAGTCATGGAACCTGTGTTGCCGGAGTAATTGGGGCGAAAGATCAGAATGGCAAAGGTATCAGGGGAGTTGCTTCTCGATCATTAATTAGTGGGCGAACAACGTCCGGCGTTGAAACCGATATTTTTGATGCTCTTACTTATAAATATGCTGATACCGATGTTTCCTCTAACAGCTATGGACCACCAGATTATGTAGCTGAACTCAATCAGTACTATACACTAGATTTATTTGATCAGGGCATTGCTGCGGGATTAGCTTCCGGGCGTAGCGGCTTGGGAACGGTCTATGTTTGGGCTGGCGGCAATGGGCGTCAGTTAGATGATAGAAGTAATTATGATGGATATGCCGCGCACTATGGTGTGATGAGCATTTGTTCTGTTGATCAGTATGGCGCTTATAGTTTTTTCTCTGAGCCAGGATCAAACTTATGGGTATGTGCCCCGGGCGAAGATATTGCGACCACAGACTATCAAGGTTTAAAGTGTTCCAATGGTGGCGGAGATAGCAGTGGCGATTTTTCGAATACTGATTACACGAGAGCATTTACTGGAACCTCGGCAGCAGCACCCGTGGTTTCGGGAGTCGTGGGATTAGTCCTGAGGGAAGCCAAGTTAAAGCAAAAAAGTTTAGGCTGGCGAGACGTAAAAATGATCTTGGCTGAATCCGCGACCAAGCCCTCCTCTGCAATCTGGCAACCGACTCGCATTCAATTTAATGATGATTATGGATTTGGCATTGTTAATGCAGCGGCGGCCGTCGCGCTTGTAAACTCTTGGACACCTGTAGGAAATTCGACTTGGAGCTCCAAAACTCTTGGGACCGGTTTTTTGAGCCCTACAGGTTCGGGGGCTCTCGATGATGGCGGTGGTACTTTTTTGCCAATGAATAATTTTACCATTGATAACGGCCAATCTGAAAATGGAACTGATATCTTTAACTCAACTATTTCCTACATCGAGTACGTCACATTGGAGGTAAAAGTGAGCCATACGGATCCAGGCGATTTGGAAATTGGGATTCTGAAAACTCCACTTAGCGGAGGTTCCGCTGCCTTGAGCAAGGTCACGAAAGCCCATGACTGTCTGGATACCAATGGCTCGGCTGCTGGCTGCACAACAGCCAATAGCACTATTTATGAGTTTGGAGTGACTAACTTCTTAGGTGAGAGTGCCCAAGGAACTTGGGAGCTTAAGATCAGAGATGCCCGCTCAAATGGAAAAACGGGTACAGTGATTGGATGGAGGCTGAAAATATATGGGCACTAATTGGATGAACTCGTTCTTAATTTTTGCTTTCATGGTTTGTTTTCCATTTACAAGTAAAGGTCAGATCACGCGTTCCTATTACTACTGGAATGGACAGAATAAAATTGAGATTTCAATGGTTCCAGATCATGTGATTGAATTCACGCCGCCAGATCAATTTCCTCAAACGTCTAAGCTCTATAAGATTAAGTCGGAAAAAAAGCTTTCCGGAGGAGCTAGGCTTTTTAAACTCCGCAGTTCCGAGTTCTCAAAAGCTATTAAGCCTAAAGGTCAAACTACTTATAAGAGCTCTCCGCTATTTAAGCAGGGCAGTGATTATAAGGCGCTGGCTGGCGGCATACTAATAACTTTTAAGGCTGGAACACTGGAATCTACTATTCAGCAATTCTGCGATAGCCAGGGTTTAAAATTGAAAAAGAGATACTCTGTTGAAGGTCAGGCGCCACTGTGGCTAGTCGATGCGCCTGCCGGTATTGAGAGTCTGAATTTGGCAAATTCGATACAAGAACACCCACCAGAATTTGTTGATAAAGCAAGGCCTAATTTCTGGCAGGCAATTGATACCAAAGAACTAAAAAAGATTAATTTACCACGTCAACCAATCAAATAAATTTTACTTATGCCATTTCCAGTTAGAAAGTAGACCAAGGCGCACACGAGGCGGGGTTTCCCCTCTGTGAAGGGGGGCCTCGGACGGGCGCAGCCAACGATGGGCTACGATCTATATGGAAATGGTATTAGAACGGTTTGTAAATTGCCATATATGGGGCTATCATAGCGATGGCCAAAATGGCCGCAAGCAATAACCATGAGGGCATTCGCTTCGCTAACCCAATGGCGACTCCTAGAATCAGCCAAACTAAAAGTTTCACATGAATCCATGGGGGAATTCCTTCAAGTTGCAAGCGAGCCAACATTCCGAATCCTGCAACAATAAGTAAAAGCATCCCGATGCCGTGGGTTATAAATGCTACCATTCGAGGTTTTCCCTGAAGCTTTATGCCGGCCATAGTGGGAATCAAAACGCCGCCAATCCCGAAGAACAGTAACATGAATCCAAGGTAATGGAGCATTTTATAGGTTTGGTAGCTTAACATATTTTGAACCTCCGAACGGATTATTTAAAGAACCTTGGAAATAGTTTGTCTTTGCCTTGATGGCAAATGAAATAAAAGCATATGAATTAAGAGTCTAGTCTTCAAGTCCCAGGAGTTTTAAAACTCGAGTCATTTGTTTTCGTAACGAAGGAAGCTTGGCAAGGGTGGACCTAGTTCTGAGGTAGTCATTCATAGGTTGAACGGGGTTTCCGCCATAAGCTCCTGATTTTTCGATATTGCTCGTGACAACCGTAGCACCTGCTAAGGTTACTTTTTCTGCAATCACCACATGGTCCCCAACCGATGTAGAACCTCCGGTCATAAAAAAATCGCCAATTTTAGAAGACCCAGCCATTGCAAAGCCTGCGGTAATAAAACAATATTTGCCAATATCGCAGTTATGAGCAATATGGACTAAGTTATCAATTTTTGTGCCTTTGCCAATGCGAGTGTGCGTGAGTGTTGCCCGATCGATACAAGTTCCAGAGCCGATATCTACTTGTTCTTCTAGTACAACAATTCCTATTTGAGGGATTTTTAAGATTCCATCAGCCGATGGGGCATAGCCGTAGCCATCGCTACCTATGGAAGCAAAGGGTTTGATTCGACAAGCATTTCCTACTTTGCATTGCCGGCCAATAAAGATATGGCCTTCCAGTAGGCAGTTAGATCCTATTTCAACGTCACCTTCAATTGTGCAGTGAGAGCCAATAATTGTGCCGGCGCCTATTTTTACATTTGGGCCAATAGTCGAAAATGGTGCAATGGTAACTCCCAATTCAATTTGGGCGGAGGGGTGAACCCAGGAACTAGGAGATATGCCTAGTGGATATGCTAATAAAGACTGACTTCGATCAAAGTAGTTTAGAATGTGTGCCATTGCTAATTGAAGATTTCTACAAGTTAAAATGCTCGCATTTAGTTTTTGGGCGGCATTTTTGATGGACTCACTATTCTTATTCCAAAAAATCTCGGCAATAATCCAAAGGGGGCTCTTTAAGTTTTCTAAAAGTTTAAGGTGGGTTGGCTGTGATAAAAAGCATATTGAGCTGGCGGATGACTCTTCAGGAGGTGCAACTTTCTCAAGGGGAGTCGTTGAGTCTCCATAAACGTTGGTGAAAAGCAGGGGGTGATCATTTAGGATTGTTCGTAAATAAACCATTCGAATTTCCTTAAATCTTTTAGTTCTCATTCCAAATTTCTTCGTAATTCATGTCTAACCCACTTTTGACCTTTTCGCTCAGAAATGTTTGTACGATGATTTTTGGACAAGCTTTAAATGTTACATTGACTGAACAACGCAATACTTCCTAAACTCAGTCCGAGAGCCCATCTAAGAATAGTTGCATTGTCTGTAACTGACAGCAAAAGTTATGATCTAGTTGGTCCCTCCTAGCAAGAGTGCATTGCTGGGGCTTTGTCGGACCTCCTGGATTATTGCTTTTGGCTCAGTTTAGTCTAACGCCCCACTTCTTAGATGGGCTCTAAGAAATTGACCGCGTTGATTTTAAAATAAAGTTAGTGGATAAGCTAAATGCGAGCTTCGGTCGAGATACTTTAGTATTTATTGACGGGTTGCGGTGAGGCTCTCAGCTGATTCAATTGAAGGTGCGGGCAAACGGAATTTATTTAAAGGCCGCTCGTTAGTTGATTTGGCCCATTTTGATTTTTAGCTTCAACGCAGAGCTTATTGAAAGGTGTGAGACATGGCCAAGAAGGCGACAAAGAAAGTAGTTGCAAAACCATCCAAAAAGCCGGTTAAACCTGCCGTTGCCACCTCTAAAAAAGGCGAGGGCGCGAAATTAGCCGCTAAAAAACAAGAGGTTTCAAAAAAAGCGACTCATGCCAAGTCTCCAAAAACCAAAGAAGCGACAAGCAGCAAAGCCCCGATTGCTCCATCCACCAAAAAAATAGGCCCAACACCAGCTCCAGAAAAAGAGACGACCACACAGCCGCAGAAAACTTCTGAAGTTGTTAAAAATGAGGGGCCTAAAAAGAAAACCAAAACCCCTGTGCCTGAAGCGGTAGAAACTCAGGAAGTAGTGGCTCAGGAGTTGGAAGTTAAAGATGAAGTGTCTTCAAGGAAAGCAAAAAAATACGAGGGAGCCACTGAAGAGGAAACTAAGTGGCTTGAATTACGGGACAAGAATAGAAATATTAAACCACGGCCTTATAAAATGTCGGAGGTTTATTTGGAAAAGACTCCGATTGAACATAAGGTTTTGGGATGGGGTTTTGTTCTGTCTGTAGTAAATGATCGCTTGGAAGTTTTGTTCCGCTCGGGTATTAAGCATCTAATTAGTAATTATAAAACTAATAGCTAAAACCATAGCTAGTCTGGAAGGAAGTGCATGGCAAAAGAAGATTTGGCACAGTTGGATGGTAAGGTCACTGATGCGTTAGCCGGTGGACTTTACAAAGTGGAGCTCGACAATAAAGTCGAGATTTCTGCTAAACTATGCGGCAAAATGCGCCGTTTTAATATTAGAGTTGTTGTAGGGGATCGAGTGACCGTTGGGGTTTCTCCGTATGATCCTACGCACGGCTTAATTATGTATCGTCACAAATAATCATCTGAGGTTCTTGTTCATGGAAATGACCTTTCAAAGCTTTTTAGCTAAAGTATTGCCTAATGTTCCTTTTAAATCTGCACAAGCTGTAATTGAGTTAACCAAAGAAGGAGGAACAGTTCCTTTCATTGCTCGTTATCGAAAAGAAAAAACTGGAAATTTGGATGAAGTTCAAATTCGTTCAGTTGTTGAGAGTAATGAAACCTTTAATGAAGTTATCAAACGAAAAGCTTTTTTGATTAAAGAAATTGGTGATCAAGGTAACCTCACCGATGAAATTCGTAAGCGTATTGATCTTTCCTATGATCTTGGTGAACTTGAAGAGATCTATCGCCCATTCAAAAAGAAAAAGAAAACGAAAGCCACGATTGCAAGAGATGCCGGATTGGAACCTTTAGCGCAGTGGATTTGGGATTTAGGTCATGGAGTCATTGCTGATGAAACAACTCTCGAAGTAAAAGCCAAAGGATTTATCAATCCATCCGCCAATGTTGTGACCTATGATACGGCTCTTACGGGCGCAAAAGACATTATTATTGAGAGACTTTCAAATACTCCTGAATTGCGGGCCCTTGTTCTTGAAGACTATCAAAAACACGGAAAGATCTACTCTAAAAAGACTAAAAATTTTAAAGAACATTCTAAATATGAAATGTATGCTGAGTTTGAAGAACCAGTGAAAAATTTAACGGATGCAAAAGCGAGCCATCGTTATTTAGCGATGCGCCGGGGCTGGCAAGAAGAAGAGTTGTCTTTGGAAATCAAAGGTAATGATGATGCTCTTCAAGCGGCCTTCAATAAAAATGCCACTACTATTCCTAACACGGCAGTTGGCGAATTTCTTAGTCATGCAGCAAAGATGGCACTGACGGTCTATGTGATTCCATCAGTGGTCAACGAAGTTCATCGTATTCTCAAACAACATGCGGATGAACATGCAATCACTGTTTTTGCGGAAAACGTTCGACGAGTATTATTGGGCTCGCCTTATGGACCTAAAGTTGTTTTGGGTGTTGACCCAGGACTGCGTACAGGTTGTAAAGTAGCCCTAGTTGATAAAGGTGGAAATTTTATTTCTCACACGGTTCTTCATATCCAAGGTGAACGAGCCATGGATAATGTGAAAAAGCTCTTTGAAGAAGTACTAAAAAATTTAAAAATTGAAGCTATTGCTGTTGGAAATGGTACTGCAGGCCGCGAAACAGAGGCTTTCTTTCGTAAGCTTGTTAAAGAAATGGGTCATGATATTCCAGTGATCATGGTTAACGAGTCCGGTGCCAGTGTTTATTCTGCTTCTGATATTGCCCGTTCGGAATTTCCTGATTTGGATTTAACCGTCAGAGGAGCCATTTCCATTGCACGTCGTTTACAGGATCCATTATCAGAATTAGTAAAGGTTGATCCTAAATCAATTGGTGTTGGCCAGTATCAGCATGATGTCAACCAGACAGCCTTGAAAAAGGGACTTGAAGCTGTTGTGGAAAGTTGCGTGAACAATGTTGGTGTTGATTTAAATACTGCATCGGCTCCATTATTGTCTTTTGTCTCTGGAATTGGCCCGGCTTTGGCACAAAATATCATTGAGTTTCGTAAGACCAAAGGTTTGTTTCAGGATCGTTCTGAGTTATTAAACGTCAGCAAGTTTTCAACAAAAGTATTTGAACAGGCAGCAGGTTTCCTACGAATTCGCGGTGGCAAAGTCACACTTGATAATACTGGAATTCACCCTGAGCGATACGTTGCGGTTAAGGATATTGCCCAAGAACTTGGGGTTTCCGTGACTGATTTAATAGGTGGTGGAGCTAAGAAGATTCTTGATGTGAGAACCAAATGGGCTGGTATCATTGGTGAATATACTTTTGATGACATCGTGAAGGAACTTGAAAAACCTGGACGTGATCCTCGTGATCCGTTTAAAGTTTTTCAGTTTAAAGAAGACATCTTCGAAGTGAAAGATCTAAAAGAGGGAATGCTTTGCCCTGGTATTGTAACTAACGTTACAAACTTTGGAGCTTTCGTTGATGTGGGCGTTCACCAGGATGGCCTTGTCCACATTTCAGAAATGTCGAATCAATTTGTCGATGACCCTCGGAAAGTGGTTAATCCGGGAGATCAGGTCACAGTTCGTGTACTGGCCGTTGATCTGGCGAAAAATCAAATTAGCTTTTCAATGATTTTGGACCCAAATGCACAAAAACCAAAGTCGGCAGAGGGCACATTCCGCGCGCGTCCTGAAGGCGAAAGACCGCAGCGTGGTGAGCGTGGAGCTCCTGGACAGCAAGGTGGTCGGCCTCAGCACGGTGGTGGACGTCCTCATGATCGCTCAGCACAGAGTGGTGGAAGACCAGGCGGACAAGGCAAGCCACAAGGCGGTGGCTATGGTGGGGGCGGTAAGCCTCGTGATGAAGGTAATCGTCGTCCATCGCAATCGCCTTTCAACAATCCATTTGCAGCCCTGCAAGGGGTTGTAAATAAAAAATAGTTAATTTTTTCTAAGTTTTGTTAATGCCGGGGTTCGATAGGGCCTCGGCTTTTTTTTAAACAAAAAATGGACGCTAATGAGCCAAAGGTAGGTTTTGTTTTGAAAAGATCCTAGTCCAAGGTTCGAATAAGTATGTTTCGACCAGACAGTTAGACCAATTTATCAAGGACAATTTAAGGTTGAGTTGAAACTGAAGAGACTTCCTTTTAAGCTAAAGCAATGAAATTGGAATTTCAACTTTTTGATACTCTTTTAGAGCCATGTATCGTTGTAAAACGATCACTTCAAATTGTTTATTGCAATGAAACTGCGGCAATGCTTTTTGGAGTATCGGCCCGTAAAATTATTCGGAGTGAAATGACACTTCAGTCATTAGTAGAATTCAGCGTAGAAATACCTGGATTAAACAATATCGAGGAAGTTAATGCTCCAACCCCCATTAAAGAAGTTAGTTTCAAAGCTAAAATTGATCAAAAGATAGGGAAAGTGCAAGTCAGTCTCCAGCCGCTAGCTTCAAAGTGGGATGAGGGCCAAGAACCACTCTGGATTCTATTTGTTCGTGATGTTACTCTTGAAGAAAAACTGCAAAAGAAATATCAGGGTGAACTCAATCAAAAAGAGCACATCATTAAAGATCTTGAGAATGCTAAATTAATGCTTGAGGATTATTCGAAAAATCTAGAGAGTAAGGTTCAGGAGCGAACACGGGAAGTTTTAGAGCTAAATCAAACCATGAAGGCCATGCTCGATAGTCTCCATCAGGGCTTTTTTATTTTTAATTCTAAAGGTATTTGTTTGCCAGTATCATCTAAGGCATGTCTCGAAGCAATCGAAGTAGATCCAGCGGGCAAACATTTAGCGGATGTTTTGCGACTCGTGAATTCTGAAAGAGAAAGCCTGGCAGACTGGCTAGAGACCTTATTTGGAAATTTGCTTCCGGTTGAGGATGCCGTAACTTTTGGGCCTACTCACTACAAACACAGCGAAGGAAAAACTATTGAGCTCAATTATTATCCTTTATTTAGTGAAAATAAAGAACTTGCCGGTATTGTGGTTGTCGCTACCGATACCACTTCATTGGTGGAAGCTCGGGCCGAACTTGCAACTGAGCGAAATAATGCAAAGTTGGTGATCAATATTATTAAGAACCGTCGTCAAATTCAAAATTTTATCGATAATTGCTTACGCATCATCACGCACTTGTATGCTGAGTTAACGAAACCATTTTCAGATCGAGATGCGAGTAATCTTTTTAGATCCCTTCATACGCTTAAAGGGGGAGCTTCTTCATTCGGCTTAGTGGAATTAGCGGAGCATTGCCATCAAGCTGAAGCTTTACTCAAGGAAATTCGCGATGACTCTCGTTATGAGCTACTTTCGACCGCCGTTATCAAAGAGAAGTGGATTAATGTGGAGAAGCTCGTACAGCTTATAAAGTCTGATTTTGGTCGTTTTATTGAATGGAGCGAACAGGTTGTTGGAAAGAATCTTTCAAAAGAGCGAGTGTTGGATATAACATTTTATCAATTTGTAAAGGTCATTAATAAAATGGAAGACGATTTGAATCGTGAACAAGTTAAACAAATTTTAATTGATGAATTTCTTACTGTTCCCATTCAAGATCAAATCATGAGCTACCAAGAAACCATAAATCAAGTTGCCAACATTCTGCAAAAGCCCATGGCCCCACTTGAGATTGAAAGTGAGTCTATTAAAATCATCCCGGAGTACTACCAAGATCTACTCAATTCGATGATTCATGTTTTCAGAAATGCCGTTGATCATGGAATCGAGCCAGTCCAACGTCGTCTTGAGCTTGGGAAGCCCGAGGAAGGGCAAATCAAGGTTAAAATTCAACTCAAGGGTACAATTTTGGCGATTGAAATTGCAGATGATGGTTCTGGCATTGATCCTGCAGTCATTCGACAGAAGCTCAAGGAAAATGAGATCGATACGAGTTCTGAATCAGATGAGAGTGTTATTCAACAAATTTTTAATCCAGGATTTTCAACACGGAATCAGGTTACATCAATCTCCGGCCAGGGTGTTGGAATGGACGCCGTGATGAATTCCGTTCGAGAGCTTGGTGGCAGAGCTTATGTAAAATCACAAATCAATAAGGGCACTACCGTGATGATTGAAGTTCCCTATGTAAAGAAAATGGGACGGCTTCGAAATATTGCCAGCTAAGAAATAATGGGGCTGAGAATTAATGCGCCTATTAAGTTAGTAAAGTGTCACTTGTTCAACCCTAAATCACATTTTTACGCAAGGTTGTGCTTGATTTTGTGGCCTATAGAATAAAAATAGTTTAGTTATGCGTTTAGTTAAACTTTAGCTTTTTTCATGAAAATCTTGCGGTGAATTCTCAGTTTGATTTTTTTTAAAATGAAACTCAAGCAGGCTAAGTTGAATAGCCAAGAGATTTTTTCAAGTAGAACTGATAACAGATTGTGTTGTGTGGGGAGGATCATTTATTTCTTAAATCTAATAATCTGTTCTGCGATTTCAACGAAGCCTTGTCCACCCCGTGATTGTGCCGCATATTGAGGCGGGTTTTTCAATGTCGATGCGAAGTTATTAATATTGGCAACTCCAAAAGAGTGTGGAAAGTATGCAAACATTGGTTCATCGTTAGGCGAGTCGCCTGAGAATCCGGCAACCTTTTTGGCCATCTCTGGTACAATATTCCATTCTTTTTCAAGGTATTTTAACACCATTGTGAGCTTGTCATATTCCCCAAACCAACCGTTAACGTGAATCGAGCTAACTTTGGCTTGAGCACCATGTTTATGAAATACATCCACAATCTTTTCCACATCTTGCTGGCTTAGTGCAGGTACATCCTCACAAAAATCAACGGCTAAATCAAAAAGGCGGCAGAATTGATCGGAGGCAATGGAACATCCAGGGACTGACAGTAGTACTTCCTCGCGAATGACATCGAGTTTTTTTTGATTATGCAGGCGAGTGTTCTCGCCGGTAAAAAAATAGCGATGCATTTTACGATCATAGTAGCGAAAATAAAATGCGCCATTTTCACCCACGATTCCTTGCACGGGCCAAAGCCGGGCAATCATCTCGCACCAACCGGCAGGTCTGCCAGTGACAGGAATAACTTTGATCCCTGCCTGAGTGAGTTTCCATAAGGCCTCATATGCTGAAGCATGAAGTTGGCCATCATCGGTAAGCGTGTCATCAATATCAGTGAATAGAAATTGGAGTGACTGATTAAAAAGTTGGATCGATTTCATGGGAACTCCTTATTTGACGCCGCACTACACAAAAAATCAACTTGCGAAAAAAGAGAGAAGGTTTCATTTTGAGAGTATTATTATCAACCATAGCGTCAAAGCCAATAAAAATTTGGGGTGAATCGTAGATGGCGAAAAAACAAGACACCAGCGAATCTGGAACGAAATTAGTTATTGTGGAGTCTCCCACAAAAGCCAAAACTATTCGCAAGTTTTTAGGCAAAAATTATGTTGTCGAGTCATGCATGGGGCATATTAGGGATCTACCTCAGTCGGCCAAAGATATTCCTGAGAAATTTAAAAAAGAAGAGTGGTCTCATTTAGGCGTTAACGTTGATAAGGACTTTGAGCCTATTTATTGCATTCCTAATAATAAAACTAAAGTTGTTCGTGAGCTTAAACAAAAACTAGAGGACGCCAATGAACTTTATCTCGCGACGGACGAAGACCGTGAAGGAGAGTCAATCAGTTGGCATTTGGTAGAAGTGCTAAAACCAAAAGTTCCTGTTAAGCGGATGGTGTTTCATGAAATTACTAAGGCTGCTATCGACAAATCGTTAAAGGATACTCGTGACATTGACTATAACCTAGTGCGGGCACAAGAAGCTCGCCGAATTCTTGATCGTCTGGTTGGTTACACCATTTCACCTCTTTTATGGAAGAAGGTAGCTTATGGTTTGTCGGCAGGTCGGGTGCAGTCGGTTGCAGTACGGCTTATTGTTGAGCGTGAACGTGAACGAATTAAATTTAAAAAAGCCGATTATTGGGGTCTTAGTGCTGAACTTGAAAAAGACAAAAGCCCATTTGGCGCCAGCTTGTTATCTTTCGACGGTCAACGAATTGCCACCGGTAAAGATTTCGATGGTACTACTGGAATGTTGGCAGCCGGAAAAGATTTATTACTACTTGATGAAAAACAGGCCAAAAAACTTGAAAAAGATTTGTTGAATAACTCTTGGAAAGTGCAAGAAGTGGTTGAAAAACCAGTTTCTCGTCGTCCGGCCGCTCCGTTTATCACTTCAACTTTGCAGCAGGAGGCCAATCGAAAGCTTGGGCTGAGTTCACGCGAAACCATGCAGGTGGCTCAGAAACTTTACGAGCAAGGTTTTATTACTTATATGCGTACAGATTCGACCTTTTTGTCCAACGAAGCGATTGCCGCGGCAAGAAGCTGTATCAAAGGTAAGTACGGAGCAGAATATTTACCGCCACAACCTATTAATTATGCCGCCAAAAAAGTTAAAGGCGCCCAAGAGGCTCACGAAGCGATCCGTCCAGCTGGACAAACATTTATTGATCCTGATGAAACTGGCCTCGATGGACTTTTATTCCGCCTTTATGATCTTATTTGGAAGCGAACGGTTGCCAGTCAGATGACTGAAACTAAACAAAAACAATTGACTGTTAAAATTGAGTCCGGTGCCGCTATTTTTAATGCCACTGGCATGACGATTGAGTTTCCGGGATTTTTAAGAGCCTATGTGGAGGGCTCTGATGACCCAGACGCTGAATTAGCTGAGCGAGAAGTTCGTCTTCCAGCCCTGAAGGTTGGTGACTTATTGAAATGTAATAAGCTTGAATCAACAGAGCACGAAACAAAGCCACCAGCACGCTTCACTGAAGCGAGTTTAGTACAAACCATGGAAAAAGAGGGAATCGGCCGACCATCTACTTACGCTTCAATTATCGGAACCATTATTGATCGTGGATATGTTCGTAAACTTGGCGGCGCTTTGGTGCCGACTTTTACAGCTATGGTGGTTTCCAAACTTTTGGAGCAGTATCTTCAGGAGTATGTGGATTTGGGTTTCACGGCTGGAATGGAAAAATCCTTAGATACGATCGCAGAAGGTGATTTAGAATCTCTGAAGTATTTGGCTTCCATTTATTTTGGGAAAAAAGGTTTAAAATCTCAGGTTGAAGCTCAAACCGAAAAAATCGATCCAGAAGAGGCCAGATCCGTATTTTTGGATGGGTTGCCTGGCTATGCATTTAAAGTCGGTCGCTATGGAGCCTATGTTGAAACTAAAAAGGGTGGAGAAACAGTGAGTGCTTCTATCCCTGAAAAGGAAGCCCCTGCGGATATTACTCCTGACCTCATCGAAAAATGGATTGAGCAAAAACAAAAGGGTGCGGATAGTCTAGGTAAAGATCCCGCTACCGATCAAAATGTGTATGTACTGAGTGGTCGGTATGGTCCTTATGTTCAATTGGGTGAGAGCGACAGCGAGAAAGCAAAACCCAAAAGAGTTTCGTTGCCACCCACAATGGATCCAGCCAATGTGCAATTAGCAGAAGCATTGGATTTGTTGAGTTTGCCAAAAAACCTGGGGCTTCACCCCGAAAAGAAAAAAGATATTAAGGTGGGAATTGGCCGTTTCGGACCTTATGTCGTTTGCGATGGGGACTTCCGCTCAGTCCCAAAAGGCGAGAATTTTTTGAAAGTTACCTTTGATCGGGCTCTTGAATTACTAAATCAGCCCAAAAAAGGCCGGGGCAGTTCCCAAGTTCTAAAGGAACTTGGTGCTCATCCCGGCTCGGGAGAGGCCATACAGGTTGTCAATGGTCCCTATGGTCCTTACCTGAAAATGGGCAAAAAGAATCAATCGCTTCCTGAAGGTTTGACGCCAGATCAAGTGACTTTGGAGAAGGCCGTTGAACTGATTGGTAGTGTGGTCATTAAAGGGAAAAAAACTACGTCAGCAAGAAAACCTAAAAAGGCCGCGACTGAAAAACCAAAGGCGTCGGTAAAGGCGAAATCGGAAGTAAAAGCAACAGTCAAAACTGCTAAGAAAAAAAGCAATAGTGCCGAACCAAAAAAAGTGCCCACCAAGGCCGTTTTGAAAAAAGCTAAGGTAGGTACTGTTCAAAGTTCCCGCTAGAAAGATTTTGCTGAAAAAGGCCAACTTCTGCGTTACCTGCACTTCAGCTTTCACTCGACGTGGGCACCCCTTCACAGAGGGGAAACCCCGCCCTACCACACCTCGTTCAGTCTGAAGTTTGATGCCTTGAATTTGGCTCTTTTTCAGCAAAATCTAGAAGCGGTATCCTGTAGAGGTAACCCAACTTGGATGAAAGTCTTGGCCAAGCAAACTTGCTTGGCCAGTTCTGGTTTTTATGCTGTATTCGATCCTAATTAAACAAAAAATATTAAGTGTTTTGTTCAAGTTCTAATCATTGCCATGCTTGGTGATCTGCGCTAAGGTCCCGAATAATTAAATGAATTTAGTTTTGTTCTTAGAATCTGTTATTCTATAACAGATAAAAAGCAATGTCGGTGGTTTAACTTAATTCTCCAAAGTAGGGTTAAACGACCGACATTGTGACTAAAAGGGGCATACATGAAATACTTTTTCACGATAATGGTTCTTAGCTTTCTCCTGTTTGTTAATAATTCAGAAAGTAGGGCGCAACTTCTCGAAGAGGGACTGAGCTGTAAATTCCTCGGCCCAATACAAAAAGGTTATTTAGATCAGCATATATCGATTCATGATGCCGACAACAAAGTTCGAGATCATTTAATCGAGCAGTATATAAAACGTTTGGATCCAACCAAAATCTTTTTCACTCAGGCAGACGTTGATTATATTCGCCAGCTCATGGGAAAAGTCTTTGAACAGTTAAAAAATCATGACTGCGCTTTTTTAACTCAAATACAAAAGCGTTATTTGGAGAGAGTGGCGGAACGAGTAGAGTTTGCCAAAAAATTGCTTGATGATAAATTTAAAGTGGATTCAACGATTGAGTTTGATTTTGATCCTGATAAACGGTCCTATGGCAAGTCATCTAACGAAATCAATGAGTTTTTGAAAAAGTATATTCATTTCCAGGTAGCCAATTATTTGATTACAGATATGAAGCTTGATGAAGCCCGCGGTAATGTGATCCGTAATTATGAACGACTTCTGAAGCGCACCCAGGAGAAAAAACAGGGTGATATCTACTCCGATTACTTGGATAGTTTTGCTCGATCCTTAGACCCACACTCAAGCTTTTTCTCTAGAGAGGTTGAAGAAGATTTTGATATTCAGATGAGTCTAAGTTTAGAAGGTATCGGCGCCACTCTCAGTTCTCAGGACGGTTTTACTGTTGTGGAGGCTTTGGTGCCAGGAGGCGCGGCTGCTCGCTCGGGTCAAATTCAACCCCAGGATAAAATTATTGCCGTAGCCCAGGGTGATGACGGTAAATTTGAGATTGTTATAGAAATGGAATTACGCGATGTCGTTTCGCGTATCCGCGGCAAAAAAGGAACAAAGGTTAGACTCTTAGTTTTGCGAAAGACAGGAGATAAAAAGGAGAAGTTCGAAATTGCCCTAACCCGTGATAAGATTAAACTAGAAGATGATGCTGCTAATATTTACTACGTTGACCGCACTATTAATGGACAGAAAAAAACTTTGGGCGTGATTAACCTTCCATCGTTTTATGCCGGTGGTGGACGCTCAAGTGCGGCTGATATGAAAAAACTCTTAGTTGAGGCAAACCAGAAAAAAGTAGATGGTGTTGTGCTAGATCTATCATCTAATGGTGGTGGAAGTTTAGAAGATGCGGTTAAAATTGCCGGACTTTTCTTTAAGACTGGTAATGTGGTGAAGCAATCTTCTCGCGATGCCAACAGACCTGAAATTCCTTTGGCGGATGCAGATCCAACTGTTGATTTCACGGGACCGCTTGTTGTACTTGCCACTCGAATCAGTGCGAGTGCTTCCGAAATTGTGTCTGGAACTTTACAGGATTACAAGCGAGCGGTCATTGTTGGTGGTGATCATACCTTTGGAAAAGGGAGTATCCAGACAGTCGTTCGAATTCCACAAGACCTGGGTGCACTGAAAGTGACTATCGGAATGTTCTTTATTCCTGGCGGAAACAGTACTCAACATAGAGGTGTTGATGCTGATGTTAAATGGCCAAGCTTATGGAACAGTGAAGAAATTGGTGAAAAGAGTCTTGAATACTCGTTGCCTCCAAAGAAAATCGCGAGCTTTATTTCACCGGATGCATTTGTGAAAGAAGGTGCTGGTGCCTGGAAACAAATCGAACCTAAGTGGATTCAGACATTAAAAGATAAATCAGGACAACGAGTGAAGCAGGATGCCGAGTTCAAAAAAATCCAAGAGGATTTTGCAAAAGCTCAAAAAACTGGAAAGACGATAAAAATTGCAGAAATCCTGAAGGACAAAGATGCAACGGCTGAAAAACAAAAAAAGGCCAAAGCAACCAAAGTTGCACCTAAAGAAGAGCGCGAAAAAGAATACTTAGGTCGCGTTGACATTAAAGAATCTCTCAATGTGCTTGCGGACTTAGTGAGTCTTGAAAATGGTCAAAAGCCAGATGATTTCGTACCACCTAAGGCGGTAGAAGCCAAGCAGAGTGGAGAACCCACTCCAACTAAGGCTCCGGAAGCTAAATAATTGTTCTTTAATGGATATAAGCCTGAAATTTCACTTTGAAGCTCAGGTTACTTCCGGAATCAAACTCGATGCTGGTTAAGAAGCTAACGGACATATTTTGTGCATTTAACAGTACTTGAATAGGCCCCTTTGAAATCTGAGCTGTGAGAAGTAGATAGTTTTAGAGTCAAAGGAGCTTCATCCGATTCAATTCGCAGCCAGACCATATTCCCATCAATTTCTTCCGGGTTGCTCGACATAAATTTCTCATGGCCGAATTTATCAAAAGCACCGCCTGAAATACTTATTGGCTCCAGAAATTGCATAGATTTCCCATCCAAATATACGAATTTTGCCTCTGCAGGGCACCATTCATTTTGGCAATTTGGATAAACGAAGAATTCGTAATTGTGGTTAAGAAAATCCACAGAATCTGATTCACAGTGAAAATAGGCTGAGACTTTACTTATTATTTCGGTCAAGCCATTTAGGGGCCGTCCCCTTTAGGCTGTGATTCATTTGGTCAAACATTATGCAATTTAAAAAGCACGAGACTCTCGACAAATTCAAAATTCTGGATAATATCGAGGTCTACTTTCAAAAGTGCGTTACAGGGAATTTTCCGTGATGCTGAAGGGATATTTGAAATGGCTCAGACTCGCGTCGAGAAGAAAACAGCTTCTTCTTCAAAGAAGAAGAAAATCGTAACTAAAAAAGTTACGAAGCCAACAAAAAAACCAAATTTCTCGGGTTTAGATAAAGGCCTCTTGCTTAAAATTCATGATGTTATGGTGCAAAGCCGAGCTTTAGAAGAGCGGCTCATCAAAATCTATAAAGCTGGGGATGCTTATTTTTGGATTGGAGCTCCAGGTGAAGAAGCTTGGGGAGTGCCGCTAGGATTGTTGGTTAACAAGGGGCAGGGCCCCGAATATGATTGGCTTCATTTGCACTACCGAGGCACTCCAACCTTGTTGGCAATGGGAATGCCGATGATTGATTCAATTCGCTTGATCATGAATCGCGCCACTGATCGCTGTACGGGAGGGAGAAACTTTTCGAATCATTATTGTTTTCCCGAGTGGAATGTGGCGCCAGTATCATCGCCAATTGAGATTCAGTATGTTCAAGCATTAGGAACGGCACACGTTCAAAAGCGCAATCGTAAAAAGGGGCTTACGATCGTAACCGGCGGTGATGCTGGAACGGCGGAAGGTGATTTTGCCAGTTGTTTGGTGTGGTCATCTCGAAAAGGACAAGAACTTCCTATTTTAATTACGGTTCAGAATAATCACTGGGGTATATCAACTAATTTCGAAGGGCAGCATGGCGAAGCAAATATTTCTGATCGTGCAAGAGCCTTTAACATGCCTGCTGAAACCATTAACGGAAACGACCCCGTTGAGGCCTATTTAAAGATCCAAGAATCCATGGTCTATATCAGAAAGACCGGGAAACCGGCCTTTTTAGAAGCAATTGTTTCTCGCCTCTATGGTCACTCTTCAGCGAGTGGCGCAAACTTTATTAAAAATGAATATGATTGCTTGGTCGATTTTGAAAAAAAACTCATTGATGCGGGTTATTTGAAATCTCAAGAAGCGAAATTGCTTTTTGACAATTATGAAGTTCAGGCGCGCAAGATTGCTGAAGATGTTCGTAAAGAGCCGTTCCCTGTGGGGTCGACAATTTGGGATCATACGTTCGTAAACAATGAAAATGCAGATTGGAGAAATTTCTAATGGCAAATATGGCTCAAGCCATTCGCATGGCTCTCCACTTTGGTGAAGAAAATTTAGGTGTACAAGATATCTTTGGGCAAGACGTGGGGGCTCCGTTGGGAGGTGTGTTCACCGCTACTCAGGGATTAAAAACTACGTGGAATGCGCCGCTTGATGAACGTGGGATTATTGGTATGGCCATGGGAATTGCTATGGCTGGAGAACGCTGTGTCGCTGAGATTCAGTTTTGCGATTATATTTTCAATACCATCGATTTATTGAAAGTAGCCGGAAATACTAATTGGGTTACTAACGGCAATTATAATTTACCATTAGTAGTGATGACCCCTGTGGGAGCTGGAATTCGCGGCTCCATTTATCACAGTCATTCCTTTGATGCTTGGGCGTCACGTTTGGCGGGTTGGAAAGTAGTAATGCCGTCGACACCTATTGATGCCTATGGACTTATGTTATCGGCCATCCAGGATCCTAATCCTGTTTTGTTTATGAAGCCTAAGGCATTGATGCGAGTTCGGGGTGAGCAGCTCATTCCTGGTGAGCCAGAATTAGAAAAAGATCTCAAAACTATGATTGATGCACCTATTGGAGATCGTAGTGGTTGGAACGCACGATGGCCCGATGTGCAGCCGCATTTTATCCCGATTGGAAAGGCACACATCACTCGTACCGGTGACCAAATGACGGTAGTGAGTTACGGACGTCACTTGCTGCTTTGCAATCAAGTTGCTGACGAATTAAAACAAGAAGGCATTTCCGTTGAGGTTATCGACCTCAGAACCATCTACCCTTACGATTGGGCTTGTATTCGCGAGTCGGTAATGAAAACCGGTCGTTTGTTGGTAGTGAATGAAGATACTGAAGTGACTAATTTCGGAGAACACTTGGTTTATCGAGCGGTACAAGATTTGTTTTACCACCTATTGGCTCGACCGAAAGTACTTGCAGGCAAGAATGTTCCTGGGATCGGTTTAGCGGCCCCATTGGAAGATGCGTCTGTGCCACAGGCGTCTGAAATTGCTACTGCTATTCGTGAAATATGCGCTGAGGTGCCCTAATGAGTCGATTACATAAAAAAGGTGGTCAGGGCGATCAAAATTTTGATCGTTATGAATATTATCGTAAGTCAGTCCAATCCGCCGAGACGGATGTTGAGTTTTACCGCGATACTTACAAAAGCATTCGTGGTAAACTTCCACAAGTCTTTCGCGAAGATTTTTGTGGAACATTTGCGCTTTCTTGCGAATGGGTTAAGTTGAATAAAACTTTCAAAGCCATTGGCGTAGATTTAGATCCAGACCCACTGGTTTATGGAAAAGAACACTATCTGCCTTTACTTGCCGAGGAACAACAAAGACGAATAAATATCATTCAGAAAGACGTTTTGAGTCCTCAGCTTCCAAAAGCCGATATCATCGTGGCCGCTAATTTTTCTTATTTCGTTTTCAAAACTCGGTCTCGGATGAAAGAGTACTTTCTGAAAGCGCGAAAAAGCTTAAATAGAGATGGTTTATTCATTGTGGATTGTTTTGGTGGAAGCCTCTGCCAAGATGGCAACGAGGAGTCGACTCGTCATAAAGGCTTTACATACTATTGGGAGCAAGTCGATTTTGACCCAATTACTCATAGGGCTCACTTTAATATAAACTTCAGACCGCATGGGAGACCCAAAATGGAACGCGTTTTTTCGTATGATTGGCGAATGTGGACCATTCCGGAGCTTCGTGACATACTCGACGACGTTGGGTTTAAAAAAACCACGGTATACTGGGAAGGTACCAAGCGTGATGGCACTGGCAATGGAGTATTTAGTCCAACGAATGTCGGCGAAGCTTGCTTAAGCTGGATCGCCTACATTGTTGCCGAAGGATAGTTTGTAGTACTATGCTGCCAGCTGAATTTCTTCGATGGTATAGGGAACTCTGATTGTGAGCGTAGTACCTTTGAGGGGTATCGATTCAATTTTTGCTTTCCCACCCAGATCTAATACGCTATGCATGATTGCTTCCATTCCAATGCCACGGCCTGAAATTTGAGTGATTTGGTCGCGTGTGGATAGATTGCCTTTAAAAATATACTGCAGAACTTCTTCGTCAGTAAGGCTGTCAGTATCAATGCCCTTGTTCTCAAGGCGCTCTCTGATTTTACGCGGATCTAGTCCTTGTCCGTCATCAATAATTTGTAAAACCAGGTTATTACCGTTGAGAAAACTATCGCTCGCTTCTACCGAAACTTTAATCGCAATTTGACCACTTTCCTCCTTGTGGTGAAAGCGTCGAAGAACAGGATTTTCGATTCCATGGTCTACCACATTGTTCAGTTGGTGAATCAAGGTTGTGAACAATTCAGAGTAATGTTCACGGTGAATAAGGGTATTGCCGCCTTGAATAATCATGGGTTTTAGCTTCTTTCCTAACTTCATGGCGAGTGCTTGTGTGGTCTCTTCAAAGCCCTCTAGGAATTGCTTTATGGGAACATAAAAAATGTCTTTTTCAAATCGTTTTAATCGATCCACTAGATGATTTTCTTCCCGTAGGGTCCTTAAGAAGTCAGTGAGTGTTTCCAAAGGTATCTCGACGGACCTCTTGCCATGGATAACTTCGTTCCCCAAAAGAACTTCGTTACTTTTCAAAAAAGTCTGAAATTCATAGCGAACTTTATTGTAATGATCTTGGAGAATGCCAAGACTGTCTTTGGCCAGCCCGTCTCTCTGAATTTCAAGAAGTAATTGTTCGGTATCATGACAGCTCTGGGCTAGGTCGTAAATGGCAAATGTGGTGGCCCCACCTTTGATAGTATGCAGACAGCGCAATGCCGTTTGCATCTGAAACTTAAAATGGCTGGCAATGGCTCCGCTGAGTTCGCCGAGAAGCTTTTGGACATCAAAGATAAATCGGGTGATTTCTCTTTTGCGTCTGACAACATTTATTACCATTCGGCTGTAGGCCCTTTCACGATCAGCAGCTTTTTCGGCCATTTCAAGGTCTGTTTTGTCTGTAGCAACCACGACGACGGCATCAAGATTGGAGGCCGCATCGAAAATGGGAAAGTAACTTAGGGAGACACTTTTGTCTCCAGAGTTATAGACCTTGTCAGGTCCGAGCTTATCTAAGTCTCTAAAGGGAAGAGTTTGTAAAAATAAGTTTTGAATCCATTTTTCAATTTTTGAATATTCACCTTTATCAGCCTTAATTACTTCCCAAAATGATAGGCCCGCAGGGGGTTTTTCTAGCAGTATTTCACAAGATTTTGAGTATACCGAAAGACACTTGCCAGTTTTATCAAAGATGAAAAAACCCTGGTCTAAAGAGTCTAGAAGTGCGCGAAGCGTAGTATTTAACTTTTGCAACTCCAGAGTTCGCTCATTAACCATTTTCTCTAGATCTTCAGAGTAGTGGGAGAGATCTTTATGAGCCTGTTCAAGCTGTTTTGTGTAAATTTCTTTTTGCTCGAGTTCAATTTTGTACTTTTGGTGAAGGTTATTTTCAAGAGTGACGTCACGAAAATACATGATCCAATTGGTAATCCCATCGATCGTTTGCGGTTGTAGGCCAATTTGTACTCGGCCCGTTTTCCCAGTAGCAGTGGAAAAATCGAGTTCACGGTATGGAATAGGTTCTGTTAGGCTTTCGAGTTGCCTTAGCTCTGGAAAGTCGACGCTAAGGCTTATAAAGTCCAAAAAGTGGCGGGCGTTTAAGACTTTTCTCATAGAGAGATCAAGCATTTGAGAGGCGGCAGAGTTTAAATAAGTAACTGCGCCCTTCGTATTTAGTACGAAGAGGGGTTCTAGCAACATGTCAAAGATACTATGATCCATTTTCAAATTGCCTCCTAGTGATTCATATCGGTACCAAATAAAAAAAAATTAGATCTGGCAATTGATTTAGGTTCTAAGTCCAGGCCTCTTTGCTGGTCCTAGGGTTGATTCACTAAGGACTCGACGAGCTTAACACAAATTGTTATACTTATTTTATGCGGAGTTTGCTCTTTTTAGTCATTTTGATGATTGTTAACTCATGGGGTTGGACCCAAGTGAAAGACTCGCCAATTTCTATCGATCAAAAAATAAAAGGTTTCGATGATTTTGAGCAACAAAAGGAAAAGTTTAATGCTACTCGCGAGAGTGATCTCGACGACGTGCTTTCAAAGCGTAAAGTAAAGAATAAAGAACGAAATCAACAACTCGAAGAATATTTAGCCGAAAAACACAAAGAGAAAAGAATTAAACCTGAAGATACCCCTGATTATGAAGAATATTTACTGAAGAAATGGGAATGGCGAAATAGTTTAAATAAGGCAGCCGACGAGGGCATTAAGATTAAACAGTCTTTTAAGCCTGGTAAGAAAGAACGAGAATTCGAGATTCGCGAGTATGCTCTTCAGGATACTGAAAAAAATAGAATCCCCTTTAATCGACGTAAACTTTTTGGTGGAAAACCAGGCGGAGGCGGATCCTTTGGTGAAGGTTTCGGAGGCACTGGTGCACCACCTTTTATTCCTCCTCCACCTATCGATGATGGACCTGATTTTGACAATGACATTCCGCCTCCACCACCACCACCACCTCCTCCTCCTCCGATGGGAGGCGGTGACTTTAACGAGATAGAACCATTTCCAATTCCACCGCCACCACCTCCTATGGACTGATGATTTATAGGTTGGCCATAAAAAATAGGATTACAGACAATGATATATCTTGTATACGTCACGGTTTTGAGGGTTGTACATGAAAGTTATTGAGCATCTTAGTCGCGCCCAGGGACCATTATTAAGCTTTGAAATTGTGCCGCCTGCACGTGGTAAGTCGGTCAAAGATATTATTGAAATCGTCGAAGACTTATTGCCGTTGCGACCCTCCTGGATTGATGTGACCGCTCACGCTTCTCATGCGGACCTGGTAGAGCAAGGAGACGGAAGTTTTCATCGTCGAATTTCGCGAAAACGCCCAGGTACCATTGGTATTTGCGGCGTTATCCAAAATCGTTTCAAAATTGATACGGTCGCGCACATTCTTTGTTTGGGATTTACTAAAGAAGAAACTGAAGATGCTCTCATTGAGTTGCAGTATCTCGGGGTAGAAAATGTCTTGGCCTTGAGAGGCGATTCCCCAAACTTTGAAAAGAGAATTTCTTCCAATCGTTCCACTAATAACAATGCGGCTGATCTCGTAGAACAGTTAACTGAACTCCGTAAGGGTCATTATATGCAGGAGTTAGAAGGATCAAACCCGATTGATTTTTGTGTTGGTGTTGCGGGTTACCCTGAAAAACATATTGAAGCACCGAATATGGCCACTGATTTAAAGTACCTCAAAGAAAAGGTCGACATGGGGGCTCATTATATTGTTTCGCAGATGTTCTTTGAAACCCGACATTACCTTAAGTTCCGTGAAGACTGTAAGGCGATGGGAATTAATGTTCCCGTTGTGCCAGGCCTAAAGCTTATTCACTTACCGACGCAGTTAAAGCGGATTCCAAAGACATTCAATGTCGATTTGCCTGAAGATCTCACTAAGGAAATCTTAGCTAATCCAAAGCACACCTTAGAAATAGGTCAGCGTCATTGCTTAAGACAATGTCGTGAATTATTAGAAAATGGTGCACCAGTATTGCACTTTTATGTTATGAATGATGCTAAACATGTTGTTCAAGTGATCAAACAATTGGGTTTATAGGAATCAGTTAAAATGCATAGATCCCTGCGCGAGCTCCTCAAGGAGCGTATTTTATTTTTGGATGGTGCCTTTGGGACCATGGTACAAACCTATAAGCTAACTGAGGCTGATTATCGCGGGGAAGAGTTTAAGAATCACCCTAGTGATTTGAAGGGCAATAACGACTTACTTTGTTTAACGAAACCCGATCTCATCAAAGAAATTCATACACAATATCTTGAGGCTGGGGCCGATATTATCGAGACCAATAGTTTTAATGGCACGATGATTTCACAATCCGATTACGGTTTGCAGGATCATGTTTATCGAATGAATGTTGCTTCCGCTCGCTTGGCCAAAGTGGCTGTCCGCGAATATCAAAAAACAAACCCAAGGCCTTGTTTTGTGGCGGGGGCCATTGGCCCGACCAATAAAACTCTTTCGATTTCTCCCAAGGTGACTGATCCTGGGTATCGTGACGTGAGCTTTGATGAAATGGTTCAAAACTATTACTATCAAGTTGCTGCTCTTGTTGAAGGTGGAGCTGATTTATTATTGCCGGAAACTAGTTTTGATACATTGAATATGAAGGCTTGTATTTATGCCATTAAAAAGTTCGAAGTAGACACTGGCATACATAAAGATTTAATTTTATCAGTTACGATTACAGATCAGTCAGGAAGAACGCTATCAGGCCAAACGGTTGAGGCCTTTTGGAATAGTGTTCGTCATGCAAAGCCACTCGCGATCGGCATGAACTGCGCCTTAGGTGCAAAAGAGATGCGTCCATTTTTGAGCGATTTTTCACGAATCGCTGATTGTTATATTAGTTGTTATCCTAATGCGGGCTTGCCCAATCCACTGAGTCCGACGGGTTACGATGAAACTCCTGAGATGTTATCAACAACACTGAAAGAGTTTGCCGAAGAAGGGTGGCTTAATATTGTGGGAGGATGCTGTGGCACAACGCCTCCACACATTAAGGCCATCGTTAAGGCTTTGATGCCGTTGAAACGTCGAGAGGTTCCCGAAATTGAACCGCAGACTCGGCTAGCCGGTTTAGAAGCACTAAATGTTGGCGCTTCGGGAGTAAAAACTTTCTTAATGGTTGGGGAGCGCACGAATGTTACTGGCTCACCCGTTTTTGCCCGTCATGTGCGCGAAGGTAACTTTGAGGCTGCTTTGGACGTCGCTCGTCAGCAAGTGATTAATGGCGCAAATATTATTGATATTAATTTTGATGAAGGACTCATAGATAGTGAAGCCTCAATGGAGAGGTTTTTAAAACTGATTGCCTCTGAACCAGATATCACCCGTGTTCCTATTATGATCGACAGTTCCAAATGGTCTGTTTTAGAGGCCGGACTCAAGTGTTTGCAGGGTAAGGGCGTTGTAAATAGTTTGAGTTTAAAAGAAGGCGAGGAAGCCTTTAAAAAACACGCTCAAATCCTTCACAAGTTCGGGGCGGCCGCCGTTATCATGGCTTTTGATGAAAAAGGTCAGGCGGTTGACTTTGAACATAAAGTTTCTATTTGCCAACGAGTTTATAAAATTTGGGTTGAGGAATTGGGATTTGACCCTTCTGATTTGATCTTTGATCCAAACGTTCTCACTGTTGGTACGGGACTCGAAGAACACAATAATTATGCCGTTAATTTTCTTGAATCGGTTGTAAAAATTAAAGAGAGTTGCCCCCATGCTTTAACCAGCGGTGGAATTTCCAACGTTTCTTTTTCATTCCGTGGACAGAATCGTATTCGAGAGGCCATTCACTGCGTGTTTCTCTATCACGCAATTCAAAAAGGCCTCGATATGGGGATTGTTAATGCGGGGATGCTTGGTATCTATGATGAACTTGATCCCGTGCTCCGTGAAAAGGTAGAGGCTCTGATTTTAAATCGTTCGCCAAAGGCGACCGAGGACCTCTTGCAATGGTCCCAGCAACACCGTGGTGAAGACGAGAAAAAAGAAATCAAATCTGAAGAACTGGCTTGGCGGAACTCTTCGCTTGAACATCGGGTTAAGGTGGCGTTAGTCAAGGGCATAGAAACTTACATCGGTGATGATGCCCTTGAAGCCCTTAAAAAATACGAAACTCCATTGAGGGTCATTGAAGGGCCATTGATGGACGGCATGAAAGTGGTCGGCGAACTTTTTGGCGCCGGTAAAATGTTTCTTCCTCAGGTCGTAAAAAGTGCTCGCGTTATGAAAAAAGCAGTTTCAGTGCTTGAACCTTATATGGAAGAGGCAAAGTCAGCTTCGGGAATGCAGTCGCAGGGAATCTTTCTGATCGCCACGGTTAAAGGTGATGTTCATGATATCGGAAAAAATATTGTTTCAGTGGTTCTGGCGTGCAATGGCTATAGAGTGATTGATCTTGGCGTGATGGTTAGTTGGGACAAAATTCTTGATGAAGCCAGAAAGCACAATGCCGACTTTATTGGTTTGAGTGGGCTCATAACGCCATCGCTCGAAGAGATGATTCATAATGCTAAAGAGTTGGAAAAGACTCCGTTAAGAGTTCCGCTCTTGATTGGTGGTGCAACGACTAGTCAGGTCCATACGGCCGTAAAAATTGCGCCTCATTATTCTGGGCCAGTTTGCCATGTTGCTGATGCATCTTTGGTAGTAGATATCTGCAATAAGTTGCGCAAGAGCTCATCGAACACAGAATTCATTAGTCAGTTGAAACAAACCCAAAATTTAATTCGAGACTCCTTTGAAAAGTCTAAGCTTGAAGCGGAGCCATTATTAAGTCTTGAAGAAGCGCGCAAGCAATCGGTAAAGTTTGATTTTAAAAATTATCAGCCGCCAGTTCCGGAGTTTACCGGGGTTAAGGTCTTTGACGACTTGTCCGTTGCAACGATTAAGGATTATATCGATTGGTCACCGTTCTTTTGGGCTTGGGAGTTAAAGGGTATATTCCCCTATATTCTTCAGCATCCCGACAGAGGTGTCGAAGCCAAAAAGCTCTATGAAGATGGCTTAGCATTACTTAATAAAATTGCTTCTGAAAAACTGTTTAAACCGAAAGCGGTGATTGGTTTTTGGGAAGCTACATCTCTCAATGAGAGCGTGACCATTTTGAGTCCCGAGGCCAAAGCCAATTTGGAAAAGTTCACTTTCTTGCGACAGCAGAAAGCAAAAGAAACAAATTATTGTCTTGCTGATTATATTGCTCCTGCTAACTCTGGTAAGTCCGATTACCTGGGTGCTTTTGCGGTAACGGTGGGTGCCGAAGTGGAAACCTTGTCCAAGGAATATGAGTGCAAGGGCGATGACTATACGGCTCTCTTGGTGAAGGCCATCGGTGATCGTCTCGCAGAGGCAACAACTGAATATTTGCATCTCCAAGTTCGAAAGTTCTGGGGATATGGGCGCGATGAGAACTTATCGAATGACGAGTTAATAAGAGAAAAATATCAAGGTATTCGGCCAGCACCAGGGTATCCATCTTGTCCGGACCATCGACATAAACAAAAAATATGGAAAATTTTGGATGTAGAAAAAAACATTGGAGCTTCCTTGACCGAATCTTGTGCGATCTATCCGCCAAGTTCTGTGAGTGGTTTTTATTTCTCTCATCCCCAGGCAAAATATTTTCACGTGGGACGAATTGGTGAAGATCAGGTGAAAGCTTTGTCTGCTGAAACTGACGTTTCTATCGAAGAGACTCAGCGTTGGCTTGCGCCAAACCTCTAGTTTAATTGCAAATGTGGGTCATTTTGGGGTTAGTGCCAAGAGCGACTCGGAAGTTTTTGATGTATTGCCCTTGCCATATTTTTTTTCTCTGCTACTTTTGTTTAAACAGATCTTTCTACTGGTCCCAAATAGATTCTGCTGAAAACGGCCAATTTCTGCGTTGGCTTCGTTTCTGTTTCCACTCAAAGTAATGGTTTTTAAAATTGGATTCTCCATCAAAAAAGTGAATGAGTGTCTAGATTTTCGTCGAGTTTAAGC
>CAZYOE010000041.1:0-9522 GCA_964648725.1 uncultured Pseudobdellovibrionaceae bacterium
TAGTAGGGCGGGGTTTCCCCTCTGTGAAGGGGTGCCCACGTTGAGTGAGAGATGAAGTGAAGGCAACGCAGAAGTTGGACTTTTTCAGCGGAATCTAAATAGCAATTATTGAGTAATTACTTAACACCCCCGAACGTGAGTGATAAATTAGAGGTATATGAAAAAACTTCGTTATTTCATTCCCCTTATCATTGTTTTCGGTATTATTGGCTTTTTTTATGGCAATAAGGACAAGTCGAAGACGGAAGTTCATCCCAAGATTGGCCCCATTGTGGAATCCATTTATGGACTGGGCACCGTTCAATCTGATAATGTTTACAACTTAAAACTCGGAGTCACCACTCGCATCAAAAAGGTCTTTGTGAAAGAAGGCGAATATGTCACTAAAGGACAGCGACTCCTGCAATTTGACGAAGAAGGAATGCAGTCGCAGTTTTCACCTTTTGCTGGCTCCGTAACCCAAATTAATTATTATGCAGGGGAAACAGTTTTTCCTCAGGCCCCGATTCTAACCATCATGGACTTACAAAATCGCTACGTCAGCGTGGCGCTCGACCAGGAAGGCGCGTTGCGCGTACGACCAAAGCAAAAGGCCTTTCTCAGTTTTGAAAGCATGGAAAATACCATCGAAGGTTCCGTACGCACAATTTTTCCAAGACAAGGCCAGTTGGTGGCCCATATTGAAGCCAAGCAGCTTCCTTCTGAAATTTTACCAGGAATGACGGCGGACGTGTCTATAGTGGTAGGTGAAAAAAAACAAGCCATTCTCGTACCAATAAGGGCAATCCATCAAAGTACCATCAATCTCAAAAAAGGCAACTCCTTCAAACTCACCCCAATCAAACTAGGAATTGTTGATGCCGAGTGGGGCGAAGTACTTTCTCCTCCACTGATTGAGAGTGATCTCATTGAAATCCCCAAAGAGTAAGTCATGTTGTTTCTTGCCTGGCGCCACCTCACAAGCAAAGTCAAACAAACCCTATTAACTTTAATGGGAATCACCCTGGGCACAGCGGCATATGTCACGATCTCAGGGATGATGATGGGCTTTCAGGTTTTTACTCTCGAACAACTCGTCAATAATGATGCCCATGTTAAAGTGTCGGCCCGTGAAGATTACGTCACTAGGGAAGCCGTCGAAAAAAGTGTCTTTCCCAATGTCGCTCATGTGTTTTGGGTCAGCCCTCCCGGGGGACTGCGTGAAAGCGCGAAGGTCGATAATCCCCAAGTTTGGTTTGAACGCTTTCGCAAAGACCCCGAAGTCCTTGCTTACTCTCCCCAACTGGTTACCCAAACTCTGGTCAGAAAAGGTGGAGCTTCACTGACGGGCCGTCTCATTGGTTCTGAGCCAAGTAAGCAAATTCAAGTTACTAATATCCAAAAGTACATGGTCTCAGGACGATTCTTAGATCTAGCAACTGCTGGCAATAAGATTATTGTGGGAGAAGGCGTACTTAACCTTTTGGGAGCTAGAATCAATGACACGATCACGCTTTCCACCGCACTTGGTGATCCGGTTCCTTTTCGTATCGTCGGCAGTTTTCGACTTGGCATAAAACAATTAGATGAATCAACACTTTTTGCTCACCTCACCGATGTGCAAAAAGTGAATAAAACCCCAAGTCAGATTTCAGACATCGCGATTCGAATTGCCGATGTTACAAAAGCCCTTAGTCTCGCAAAAACTTGGTCCGACTTCAGCCACGACAAAATCCAAAGCTGGGATCAGATCAACGAAGGCACACTTTCTGTATTCGAAACTCAGGATATTATTCGCAATGCCATGACTATTTCTATTCTCATAGTGGCTGGATTCGGAATTTATAACATTCTCACCATGGCGGTAAACCAGAAGCGCCGAGAAATCGCCATTCTGCGATCCATGGGGTACGAACCAAAAGATATTCTTAACCTCTTTTTAATTCAGGGTTTGATTTTAGGTTCAGTGGGCAGTACTGCGGGAATTGGTTTTGGCTATATTTTTTGTCGCTTGATGGAGCAAATTCCGGTGTCGAATCAAAGAATGCTCGGTGGTGGCAAAATGCTAGTATCATTTGATCCAATGATTTACCTGAAAGCATTTGTTCTTGGATTTAGCGCAGCCATTGTGGCCAGTTTGCTCCCCGCACGAGCGGCAGGAAAATTGGAGCCCATCGAAATTATCAGAAGCGAGGCAAGCTAATGGCCATCGTTTTAAATAATGTTCATCAAACGCTGGGCAACCCTCCAAATCATATTTTAAAAGGGATCAATCTAAGCATCAATGATGGTGAATTTGTAGCACTCACCGGACGCTCCGGTTCTGGAAAGAGCACGCTCTTATATGTGATGAGTTCTTTGGATAAAGCCTCGCAAGGCGAGGTCTTAATAGATGGCCATGACCTCCAAAAGCTTTCTAAGGAAGACCTGCACCGATTCAGAAATCAGAACATGGGTTTTGTCTTTCAATTTCATTATTTGCTTCCGGAGCTAACAGCACTTGAAAACATTCTCATGCCTGCCCGCAAGTCTGGTAAAGACCTCCAGTTGAAAGAAAAAGCCAGGAGTCTTCTTGAAGCTTTCGGCCTAAGCCCTCAAGCGGATCGTCTTCCCCGTCATCTTTCGGGAGGTGAGCAACAGCGGGTGGCTATTGCGAGATCGCTCATTATGCAACCCAAGTATCTCTTTGCGGATGAACCCACCGGAAACCTCGACAGTCAAAACGGTCAGGTTGTCATGGATATCTTTCACAAAATAAATAAAAACTATGGGACTACAATCGTTTTTGTCACCCACGACCCTGATTTTGCTGCCATGGCGAATCGACAAATAATTCTAGTTGATGGAAAGTTGAGTGATGTTAAATTATTCAAATAAGCTTTTTTTTATTATTATTCTAGTCATTTCAGGTTGCAAAACCGTAGAGCCCCCCTCTCCGATTGCGACCCTCCCTTGCACAGGACCATTAGTTAATGGCATACGGCAAGGTCGTTGGACTTGTTACTTTAGCAACGGCAAAATCAGCATGGAAACGGATTATGAGCATGGCTTGAAAAACGGGTTCTTTATTAGCTATCGGGAGGATGGCACCAGAGAAATTCACAGTCACTGGAAAGATGGTTTTCTGGATGGGCTCTTAACAAGTTACGATGACAGAGGGCAGATTATTATGACCATTGAGCTAAAACAGGGAAAGCATCATGGGTTCATCAAAGAATATTCTGTAACAGGTCAACTTTTATCCTCCTGCCACTATTTCGAGAATCGACGCCATGGAACCTGTCAAAGTTGGTATGAAAATGGAAACTCCATGGTTTCAGCCAACTTCAACCAAGGAAATCTCAATGGCGAGTACCGTGAGTGGTATGAAAATTCTCAGTTGCGTAGCTCTGGATCTTATGAAAATGGCAAGAAAATTACGCCCTGGGTTTACTTTGAGAATAACGGCAAACCCAGAACCAATGAACTTCTGCCCCTTGATTTTGCGCGATAGAATTAGATTTAGGGGGGATAAACCGAGTTTATCGAATACATGGTTTTTTTGATTACCCCTAATTGATCTAATATCATTGTAGATTTGCTAACCACCACTTTCTGGGTGGAAAATTTCAAACTTAAAAAGCAGAAATTTAGTAATGAGGAATCACCTGCAAAATGTATATGGTATTTTTGATTATTGCGTAAAACCACACAATGCGATGGGCTTGGGGAGAGTTGTTCTGCACATAAGAGGTCCAAATTTTCACCCCATCGATGTCACCGATAGGATGAGAGTTTAACCCTGGGTGTTTGGGGTTCTCGCTGAGCAGTCTCAACGCTTTTTTAAGTTGCTTTTGAAGGCCGCTCTTGGATTTATCCATCATGATGTCATGAATTTGCTGCTCGGCCTGACTGGTCATTTCAAGAGTAAACGACATTAACTATTCCATCCACTCTTTTGGTACGGGCTTGGTCTTTCCCTTTTTAACTTCTTTGATCGCTTCTTTGAGATTGCTAATGAGTTCGGCATCCTTTAATGCCACAGTTTTCTGTGGAATAAGCTTAATGACTCCGTCTTCATCTTGTTCATAAACAAAAGTATCGATGCCATCTCTTGCATCGCGTGGCAGAGTGATACGCCCGCGCTCATCGATTGATAGTAGTTTTTTAGCTTTGTCCATAATCACCTCCGGTACCCATTATATCATAATTCCCATTATGGGTAAATAGGTTTTGCTATTTATGGTTGGATCATGGTTCTTATTGGGAACCTCTATTTAGATTGAATTGCGAACCATTTGCGAATGGGTGTCGGTTACAAACAGGTTACTCGGAGCCGTTCGGGGTCGCTCATCAAAACTTTAAGTGGTTGAAATTGTTAATTTATTAATCTTTCTAGCTCCTTAGATAAAGCGCCTTTTTGCCCACTCCTCCTGAGCCATTTTCTATAAGCAATTTAAACCAACCCTTGATGTGGTTTTTTTGTTTTACCACCCTTTAACTGTTCCTGGGCAAGACTAACAATCACATCAACCTGCTTCCCGACTCTCTTGTGTCGAAACCTGTTAAACAATGTCTTCTAATCTCTCCATTCGTTTTTTTTGATTCCTGACTGGACTTTGATTTCGAGGCGCAAAGCAAAAGAAGTGGAATTATGTCTCGGCACATAGTTTCTTTTTAACTTCAGGTTTAGTTTGACCTTAATATTCACTATTGATTCCGAATCGGAATAAAAGGGGGAAATCCATGACACCACAGAAGATTATCGTTGTGGGGGGCGTTGCAGGAGGAGCGTCCTGTGCCACTCGCTTACGTCGCCTCAATGAAAGCGCAGAGATCATTATGGTAGAACGGGGCCCCTATGTCTCATTTGCCAATTGCGGCCTCCCCTATCATATTGGGGCCGTCATTGAAAAGCGGGATTCCCTTTTAGTTACTAATGCGGAAGAACTAAAACAAAGATTTAACCTTGATGTTCGAACAAAAACAGAAGCGATTGCCATTGACCGCAAGGATAAACTTCTTAAATTGCAGGACCTCGAAACAAAGAAAATTTATTTAGAATCCTATGACCAGCTCATACTCTCACCTGGAGCTGAGCCAATTCGACCCAATATTCCCGGCACTTCAGCTTCAGGTGTATTTACACTCAGAAATATTCCTGACATGGATCGAATCTTAAACCATATGAAGAAATATCGAGTTGAGTCCGCCACTGTGGTCGGCGCTGGTTTTATCGGGCTTGAGGTGGCCGAAAATCTTCGTAAACGAGGTCTCAAAGTCCGCCTGCTTGAGAAAGCCAATCAAGTTATGCCTCTCATGGATTTTGAAATGGCCGCAGCCATCGAACGTGAGCTAATCCTTCATGACATCGAAGTTAAAACGATAACAGAACTCATCAAAATTGAGGCGCACCAAAACAATTTCCAATTGTCATTATTCGATAACTCAGGCCATGAGTATAAAACTGATCTTCTCATTTTGGCGATCGGGGTGAAACCTGAAATCACTTTGGCAAAGGACGCTGGTCTTGAAATAGGCCCCTTGGGCGGAATCAAAGTTGATCAACAATTTAGAACTAACGACTCCAATATTTTTGCAGTTGGGGATGCCATTGAAACTTTAGATCAAGTGACAGGCCTGCCCACTAAAACTCCATTAGCCGGTCCTGCCAATCGGCAAGGGCGAATGGTTGCTGATATCATTAGTGGCCGTAAAGTCTCCTACCTAGGAACCACCGGAACCAGTATTTTAAAAACCTTCTCATTAACCGCAGCGAGCGTGGGTCTCAGTGAAAAATCCGCTCTACGGGGTAAGGTACCATATAAAGTCGCTTGGATTCATGGTAAATCTCATTCTTCTTATTACCCCAATGCCAAAAATATGACTCTCAAAATTTTATTTGCTCCACAGACCGGCGAAGTGATGGGAGCTCAATGTGTCGGTTTCGCAGGGGTCGATAAACGTATTGATGTTCTTGCCACCGCAATCAAAGCGAAAATGACCGTTTATGATTTAGAGTCTTTGGATTTGGCCTATGCTCCGCCATTTTCATCGGCAAAAGATCCTATCAATATCGTGGGAATGGTTGCCGTCGCCATGGAAGAATCACTTCATCCCACCTATGCATGGAATCAGGTACAAGACCTCGTCTATAAGAAAGCTTACTTCCTGGATGTGCGCAAGCCTGGCGATCTGAAAGATGGCCTCATTGTGGGAGCTCACCCTATTACCTTAGAAGACTTACGCCATAAAATTTCGGTACTCCCAAAAGGTCAACCAATTTTTGTTTACTGCCAAGAGGGCTATCGAGGCTATGTGGCCACACGATTGTTAAAGCAGTCTGGCTTTGATGCTTATAACTTATTAGGGGGATTTAAACTTTGGGCCCTGACCCAGAAAAACAGTGATCTGATCTACAAGCCCACTCATGTCGTTCAGACTTCTACTTCAACCCTAGGCACAAATAATGAGTTCGATCCCGATTGGGAACTTAATGATTTATAGAGGTGATCTATAGGGATAATCCTGGTGATTCATTCAATGAAAGTCATACAAAACCGGAACCAAGGCGGCACTTGCTGCTGGACTCTCCCCTTTAAATGGGCTATCGAGTTCGAAGTTCGTCCTTGGGAGGTTTTGATGAAGTACATGGGGCCATTGACAATTACTATGTTTGTACTTTTTTCACAGTTTACAATTGCGGCTCCGGTTTGCACCAAATACGATGAGATTAGTTCTACGAACCGACAACAGATTTCAGACACCCGCTATGAATTGGAAAGCTTGGAACAAAATCAGTCAGACTTTGATTATTCGGCACGCTTTAACAAAATCATCAACGCTCATTCTAAGTATTACTTACAGCCATCCATGCCCGAATATTTACAGGGACTTATTGCTGAAGCTGTTTTGCGTCGACACATCTATCAAACCATTGGCCTCGAACACATTATTTACAAACGTTTTCAAATTTTTGCGGACCTCATACTGTATCATAAAGCCATGGACCATAAAGGGTTTGTTAGTTCAGACCAATTTGCTAAGGCCAGACTCAATCTCGAAAAAGCGATCAATAATTTTTTTGTTGAACTTGAAAAAGAATCGCTCGCCAAAGCGCCAAAGGCGGCATCCCGAGTATTTGTAAATACCACCGACCCCATTGATGAAAGTCTTCAGGCAACGGCAAAACAATTTGTAGAGCTCGAAACTAAACGTCTGCAAATGCTCGGCTCTCTAGAAATCGTGTGGACCCAGCTCCTCCAGCGCAACAGCTACAATCAAACTGAAGTCTTGGCCGATCTGGCCATCACTGATGTCTCCATCAATGCGGCAACAGCAGTAGTTGGATTTGCCGCCCTCCTAGGATATGGACCAACAATTTTGAGTGCAGCTCGTTCAACGTGGGCCATGCCTTTGAGTGTGGCCGCTGGATGTGGCTTTGGTATGAGCAATCGCTATTTCTCCGATGGGATGTCGGCCAGCTATTTAGAAATGAGCCGTGCTCTTTATAAATCAGTGAAAAACAAAACCTCATTTTCATGCGAACTAGGACAGCAAGTACATAAAACTTCTGATCAACAATCGGTGGAAATTCCCAATGAAAAACCGATGGCATCAACTATAGACTACTTAATGTCATGTGCCGCGGTTGGTGCTTCCATGGTATTCCCTAAAAGTGTTGGCATCGGAATTTCAGGGCTGCTTTTAGCTACATTTGCGAGTTCATCTTACCAGTTGGTCAAGGAATCTATGGTGGTCCTCGAAGAGCTTCCTAAACTCTATCAACTCAAAGAGCAAGCTAAGCACTTAAAAGATCCCAAAGCCATCGCCGAGTTAGAGGAAAAAATCCATGAGTCTAAGGCAAAGATCACTCTTTATCTCTTGGCCTTTGGTAATACATCTATGGAAGCTTTTCGTTCAGGGATCTTTTTGTATGGTAGCCGAGATCAACTCAAAGATATTATTCTTAAAGCCAAACAATTTATCGCTGGAAAACCTATCTCCGAAAATGTAGATCTTCAGTTGATGAGCTTGATCATTGGTGGTGTTCAGTAACTAGATTCTGCTGAAAAAGGCCAACTTCTGCGTTGGCTTCGCTTCATCTCTCACTCAACGTAGGGGAACTACGCCTCATTCGATTTGAAACTTGCCGCCTTGAATTTGGCTCTTTTTCAGCAGAATCTAACTAGCAGACTGCTAAAAAAGGCACAAGGTCTGCGTTGGCTTCGCTTCATCTCTCACTCAACGTAGGGGACTTATACCATTTCCATTTAGTTCGTAGCCCATCGTTGGCTGCGTCGTCCGAGGCACCCCTTCACAGAGGGGAAACCCCGCCTCGTGTGCGCCTTGGTCTACTTTCTAACTGGAATTGGTATTACGCCTCAGTCGATTTGCTTTTCTAGGGCCTATTAATAATATTAGCGGCTTCTATTTTTTATCGACTTGGGTTAGAAACACCTTTTTCCCAAACTTGATTCGCAGTGCATCTTTTGCGGATTCGAGCTTGCTCTTGCGATCATCAATTTGAACTTGCTTAAACAAATCCAATTGAACTGGCTGTTGTGAAACTTCATTTCTATCGACCAAGCTACTTACTTTCAACCCCAGAAGTCGCAAAGGTTTGCTCGGGTCTTTATGGGTTTTAAGCAAGGCTACGGCAGTATCGGCAATGTCAGTTGTTAAATCCGTTTCTTGTTTTAAAGTCATAGCTCTGGTGATAGTGGTAAAATCCGGATACCGCAATTTAACCTGAATGGTTTTGGCGCAAAGATTCTCCCGGCGCAAATCAAAGCCGATATCATCCGCTAAATCTAAAAGGATTTTTTTTAAAACTGCGAGATCAGCAATGTTCTTTGTGAAAGTTTCCTCGGCACTTAACGACTGACGTAACCATTCTTCCACCACAGGAGAATCACTGACTCCCCGAGCACACTCGCGCCATTCGAGACCCCAGTGATCCAAATTTTCTCTGATCCATAAATCTGATTTATGGGCCAAATCACTACATTTCATGATTCCCTTAGCATGCAAATGGGCTGCCGTCTTCTTACCAATTCCAGGTATTGTCTCTATTGCTAGGGGCGCGAGATAAGCTCCTTCTCCCCCTGGTGGGATCTCTAGGAGTCCATTGGGTTTGCAATCATCAGAAGCGATCTTAGCCACCATCTTATTCGTGGCGATACCCACTGAACAACTGAGGTTCGAGATTCTCATTACAAGTTCTTTGAGTTTTTTTCCGAAATCTAAACGATTTGGGTAAAGTCTTTCACAGCCCGTCAGATCTAAATAAGCTTCATCAATTGAAACCTTTTGAAAAACTGGAGTTAACTCTTTGACTTGGGTAAACACCTTTTCGGAAATTTCTGAGTAATCCCCAAAGGATGGCGGAATTAAAATTAAACCCGGGCAAAGCCTTCGCGCCTGCTCTGACGGCATAGCTGAACGCACCCCAAACTTCCGCGCCTCATAGGACGCCGACGCAACTACTGAGCGAGGCCCGGTTCCTCCTACTGCAACCGGCTTTCCAAGGAGCAATGGATTTTTCAATCGCTCCACTGAGAC
>CAZYOE010000041.1:9532-31228 GCA_964648725.1 uncultured Pseudobdellovibrionaceae bacterium
CAAAAAAAGCATCCATATCAATGTGAATAATCCATCGCGCATTCATGAACTTTTTCTTTCTTACGAGCCAACTTGATGAGGGGCAGGGATATTACCGACGTCAATAAAGCCATGAGTACAAGACTGGTTAACCAGGTTTCATTGATGATACCAACCCGATACCCCATTCCTGCCCTTAAGATTTCCATAGCACCTCGGGCATTCAGGCTTACACTTGCTATGCGTTTCTGTTCTTCTGGTAGCCCTAGAATGCTAGCCGCGCCATAGACACTTAAAGTCTTTAAAACTGTCGCCACAATAAAAATCAAGACCACTTTTGCCATCCCCTTTGACAGATATTCAGTTAATACAAAATGGAGGCTTGAGTCCAAAGAATTCTTTGGAGGCAACAGAACTCGTACAATTCGGTCTTTGACCTGCTTCTTCGAAGGTTTTAAGTTTGATTTTACCCAATTCGAAGATTGCCTGCATCACTCTTTCTCGTTGATCGGAGTCTTCATTTGGCATTATCTCCGTCTAAAGTCGGGTATCTGTATTGGTTGATTTTAAAACGCACTGATTGATAAAACTGGTTCTAGAATTTTTGCTACTTGAAGGTCTCCGTCCCGTAATGAAACAGAATTTGCGGCCGTGCCATTCCGTGAGACCGAAGCATCCATCCAAAAAGGACTCGAAATATCATTTTGGCGCAACACCGCTCGCACCGACCAAATTTCGGGAATCGTAAAAGAAAGAAATTTAACAATAAACTCTTAAATTGGCTTGGGAAAACTCCGATAAATATGCAGTGAAAAGGACTTTTCGATGGCAACGCGCCACTGTGAAATTAATTTCAATATTATTGCTCTTGGCGATGGTGTTGATTTTGGGATTACCCCCTGCAAAAGCTGGCGGCTTCTGTAACTATGGCAGTACGAACTTGGAAAAGCAGGTCCAAGGCCTATTGCTCGATCAAGCCGTCGATCAGTGCAAACAATCCCTCAAATCAGAACAATGTAAACGTTTTTTGTTTGCAAACCCAAAATACGGAGAGAATGACATAAAGACATGCTCCCACGCAGAAGTGGCGCGCGCAGCCGATCTGATGACTGAAGGGTCTCGCACGGCAGTCATTAATAAATACGGAAAAAAAGCCGAAGCCCTCTGGCAGTCCGTTAAAAATATTCCTAACATCCGCTTTCCCACTAATCTGGCGAAACTGACTTTAGTCGTTGGAACTATTATCTTTGATACGCTGGGAAAGGTTGTCGATTATGGACAACTCGGGTTTAGTTCTATAAGCCAGTGTTTTGAAAAAAACGAAATTTGCCTAAGCAAACTATTTGCGATCACTGATGCAGAAGTCGAAAAACTCAAAATTAAAACCGCGGGCTTTGGATGTCTGAAACCTGAAGTTCAGGCTTCCCTGGTCACGATGGCCATTATTGAGACCTCCGAAGTTGCCGGGTTCGCGCCCGAAAATCTCCTTGTTAGTAGAACTACCAGAATAGTGGCCGGCAAGGTTATTCGCAACAAATCCAAAGTTGAGAATGGTGACGAAGATAAAAAGGATAATGAGGATACAAAGCAGCAACGCAATGACGCCGATGTCATGGTGGCGCGCTCCACGGCAAGACAGAACTTTATTGATGAATTCACGGAGGAAAGACAAAAAGCCTTTTTCTCTCAGTTAAATTCCGCTGAATTCGTTGAACAAGCGAACGCCGATCTCGCTGGTGGTAAAAATGCATCTCGGCGGCTCTACTTTATCCGCGAGAACGCCTATCTTAAAACCATGAATGATGAAACGCACGACTTTGACTTTGTCACAAGCCTCAACCTATTTGATCAAATGAATTTTAACCATGAGGTTGATTTACTATTGGCTCGCCCTGAAAATGCCGACCTCTTTAAACATCTCGGCGGCAATGGTAGAACTCACAAATATCGTGACGGCAAAACTTTTCAAGGTTCATTTTCGTTGGAGGGATTGACGCAGGATCAAGAGGAGCGCTTAGTAAAGCTAATCAACGAAGCCTGCACCAACAATTTGAATACGGCCACGCAAAAGTTCGGTCCGCTATTACGTAATGCTGATGATGGGAGTCATTCAGATTTACCTAAAAACTTGGCCTCAGCGTTCAAATGCGGCGTGGGCTATAATCATATTTCAGCAGGCCATGCGGCGCGAAGAGCTCGCAGCGAAACCCATATCGCCGAAACCGAACTTTCTGATTTTCGTAACTACGGGCAGGTCGCAGCACCTCTTGTGAATAAAGCCAACAAGGCCTTAGAACGAGCGAAAGATCTCAAAGATCAGCTCCCCGCCTCTGATTGGAAAAAACTCTGGAATGAAGAGAAAGGCCTTTTTTCGCTCGATGTTTTCGAGGCCCTTCGCAAGTCAGGTTCTTCACATGAGCTTGTGGGTAAGCTAAAAGAATATTCTGGTGTAACCATTAATCGTACACAGGCCGATCGACTCTTCTTGTATAAAACCTCCATTGATTCTCTTTCTCCAAACTTTCTTGACGAGGGCGCGGAAATACTGAATTTCGATAAGGCCAACTTTGGTGGTCTCAAGTCCGATTTTCCCAATGTGGGTGCCCGCAATTTTGAATCCCTGGCGGCAGCCCTCAAAGATGCCAAATCTGGCACGAATGGAGCAGGCCTCAACGATCTCCCACAGCACTTGAAGCAAGCCGAACAACGAGTGACTGACGCCCTCGGGCGGCAAAAATCCGAGCTTGGTAAGTTGGTCAATAAGGTCTTTTCCAACGTGACTTGTATGAAAACCTCTGGAGACGATGGCAGTACTCACTTTGGATGCCCCGTCCTTCGCAGTGTCAAACAGACATTTGTTAATCAGGCCTCTCAGAACTCTGATTTAAAAAGTACCCGTTTTGCATTTTTTGCTGACAACGTTGTTGCTGCCGATCGTATGGGCTTAGCAAACCATGGGGAGTTTCTGGAAAAGAACATTCGAAGTTTTCTGCGTAATGAAAGTGCCTTTACCAAAGAAGAACTTAAAAATCTCACGATGGCCATCGACCTCCAGGGTGAACGCCTTTGGACCGGCAAAATTGATATGATCCTTGCCGGCGAAAACAACTTGTCTCCCGAGCAAAAAAAGGTCCTCGATGTGGCCTTTGATAGAGCCCTAAAACTACTGGCCAGCGAAAATGCTGGCAAGTCTGGGTACAATCGTGCCACTCGTTTCAGTACGGACAAAGTCGTGATCCCAGAAAACTAGGCTCCTCTTAAAAATAGAATAGGCCGTTCGTTACCGACTATGCTATAAGCCCACCATTGAGGTAGTATCATGATTAAGGATCAAGTTGAGCCCGGCGAATACAAAGAAGGTCAACAAGTCGAACTGGTTATTAAAACAATGACCGATCTCGGTTACAAGGTGATAGTCGATGGAAAGTATTGGGGAGTTATTTATTATAATGAAGTGTTTCAAGAGCTGGAGAAAAACCAAGAAGTAATTGGTTTTATCAAGCACATCCGCGCTGATGGAAAGCTTGATCTTACACTTTATAAAACCGGGAACAAAGATGCGAAAGACATTGGCCAAGTCATTATCGATGATTTAGAGCACGCCGGAGGTTTTTTACCGATTGATAGCAAAACACCCGCGGAAGATATTTATGATCGTTATGGCGTGAGTAAAAAGAAATTTAAGATCGCACTGGGTGGTCTTTATAAAAACCAACTCATCGAAATTAAAGAGGATGGTATTTATCTTAATAACAAGGCCTCAAGTTCTAAAGACTGAGGCCTAGGGAAACTTACTCAGACACATTCATATCGAGGATTCCGTTAAGAGCTTCTTTGAGCTCGCTCACCCGGAAATCAGTTTTATTTATTTTAGCGCAAACCATGCTTAATGTACCGTCATCGATCTTGAAAACAATCATTTGTAAACGATCCTTAGTTCCTTCATTGATTTCAGTCACTTTCCATTCGCGACCAACCGTATTTTGAATCGCCCAGCTCGTGCGGCTATCAGACCCAACCATACAAAAAATTTTGCCGGCAGCGAGTTCGGAGCTTGCAAGACTGGCATTGGTGACTCGACCATTGATGATGACTTTAGGATCTTTATCTTTGGCGGCAGTGTTGACGACTTCTGACAATTTCACTGAGTCCATAACAACAAACTTAACTTGTTCTGGCTTAAGGCCTGAATCACTGGTCTCTGTTTTATTCTCTGTTTTTCGTTCACTGTCTGGGAGACTACTCTGCGTGACAATAGACTTAGCAAGATCACAATCTTTTTTAAAGTCAGTTCCGCTAACGTATTTAGATTCAAAATTTACCAAAGCCTTGCATGTGATTCCACCATGGTTGCTAAAAAAGCTTTCACACGCAGAATTCACTTTATGAAGCTTAGAGAATTTCGCTTGTTCATTGGAATAACTGCTGTTGTAAGATTGTTTGAAGTCCAAAATGAGAGAGATTACTGAGTTGTAACTGTCAACGAACCTTTGAGTGCAATTTCCTTCTTGGGTTATACTGTTGCCATCTGAAGCAAGGCTACAAGCCATTAAACTCCCCAATAATCCAATCACCGTCATTTTTAAAATGCAGACTTTAAAATTTGTCATCTAAGGCTCCTCGTGACTCTCTCGTAATTAGAGTTCTTATAAACAGCGAAAATGAAACTCCGCAATAGAACAGATTACAAAGAGTTAGGATTTCTTTACACTCAAACTATCTGATCACTTGGGCTCGGCAGGTGCTGGCTTCTCCGCGAGCGGAAGAAAGTTCAGATTGAGCACTGGAAAGTTGGGAGCGTAAGGAGTCTACATCATCTCTAAGGCCCTTATTTTCATGCTCAAGGTCTCTGAGCCGATCTTCGAGAAAAATGAGTCGACCTTCGGTGAAACGGGAAAGAAACTCTGACTCCTTTTCCTTTGGGCAAGTCCCACGGTAATGACCACCGTGACGAGCATAACTGAATCCACCCTCTTTTGTACAAAATGCATTCAAGCCGCGCTGATAGCCTTCATTATAAAGCTGTTCATTCACTTTAATGCCATGTTCTTGGTCACACTCTTTCTTGTAATAACCAATGCCAGGTTCGGCTGAATCTCCATCCCGCGCGCGATTATAACCCTCGAAAGACCAATCCATTTTTTGACACTGCTCACGACTGAATGTTGAACAGGCCACCATCATCATTGAATTGATAAGCAAGCAAATAAGTATCAATACCCTATTCATAGAACCTCCCTTAGAGTGAAGTGCCGGTTTCGCGGTAACTCTGCACAATCCCCTCGATGTCTGTCAAGCGATCCAAGATCCAGGCCTCGCAGATGGCATTTAATTCTACGGATAATTGATGATGCTCACGCAAAGGAGTATGTAAAAAAGGATGCATCCAATTATCGAGCTTGAGGACCCCCTGCTGAAACAAAAATTTCAATAAAAAATGAAGGCGAAATAACGATAACGAAGGAGCATCTTGTTGAGCCAGATATTGTAAGCCATGACCGAGGAGATTGAAGAGTTCTTCTCCATGACGATCTCCCTCTTGCCCCACTTGATCCACTAACCCTAGAAATGAGAGGCTGGTCTGAATCAAATCGTAACTGCGCCGCAAACCCTGAAACTCTTTTAAAATCTGAGCCTCTTTAATTCGTACCAAAGCTCCGCTCGCTTTGACGGGCCCCTGATAGACGACCTCAATAAAATTTGTTGGTTCTAAAACTCCGCCGCCAAAACGCCGGCGACTTTTAACGGCCGATGGCGCCAAATAACTGACCTTCGCGCCATGCGTATTCAGTCCGCGAATAATCAGATCGGAATCGCGATAGACAATTTTTCTCAATACGATTATGCGATCACGATCCAACGGCACCATCAACTTCCTTCCACGCACTTTTGCGTTGAATGAAAAACCAGATGCCCGACACCCCTAAAATAAAGTTTAAAACCTGGAAGGCCGTGATCACTGAAGGCCCCACTTGCGATTCATGCCCCAAAAATAAATTAAATAAAAAGAAAAAGGCCATCTGCCCCACACCCACTCCCGCTGGTGAAATGGGAACCGCCGTTACAATAAATCCCAATGGCACCACAGAAAAATAGGTCGCCATCGGTACATCCTTAAATCCAAGATTTTGTCCTAACCAATAAATCAAAAGTATCGCCAATCCCTGAGCTAATAAACTGAGAACAACAGTCCAAGCCAGAATGCCTAAATGATGTGAATACGAATACACCGCCTCATAAGCAGACACCAGTTTCTTACCTAAACCAAAACTGTTTAGCCACGATTGCCAGCCCAATTTACGAAATTTTTTCGAAAAGGCCAAAATCAGGCCCAAAGTAAAAACCACAAAAATACCAATACAACTTTGCGTGATCATCATGAGCTGAGGACTTAAAGAGACCTCCTGAAAGTTCAACAAAAGCGAAACAATCGCCAACAACAACATGGCATAGAGACCCATGACTCGATCAAGCAATACACTCATTCCGGCGCCCATGCGGTTAGAAGGATGATCCTTAACAATATAAAAGGCCTTAACGACGTCGCCACCAACGCCTCCAGGCATAACATAATTAAAAAACAGTCCCACCAGATTCAGCTTAAAACACTCCCATCGACTGAGAGTGAGTTTTTGTACCTTTAGCAACAACTGCCAACGCCAGGTTGCAAAGTAAAAATTTAGAACCAATGTCCCCATCGAAATCAGCATTAAACCAGGACTAAAGAGGCGTTTCAGCACGTTGAGATCAAGCACACCCTTTTGATACAACCAGACTAATAGACCGAGAGCTAAGATGGCCTTAACTAGGCCTTTTAAAACATTCTTAATTTTTAAAAAATTATGCATGGTTCCTTATATTCAAAGACCTTACCTAGAGACAAGCCGAAATTAAGCTATCTGGCCTTGTTGCCTCAGGACTGACACCGTACTCTATAACCATGATTAAAACGAAAATTCTAGTTGTAGAAGATGAAAGTATAATAGCCAAAGATCTCCAAACCATTCTCACTGAGGCAGGTTATGAAGTTCCCTATACCGCTTCCAACAGCAAAGATGCTCTTAAGTATACCGAAGATTTAATGCCCGATCTCATTCTTATGGACGTTATTATTCAAGGCCCAGTTGATGGAATTACCACTGCACAAATTATTAACCATCTCTATGATATCCCAATTATCTTTTTATCCGCCTACTCTGATAAAAACACTCTTGATCGCGCCAGAAGCGTTGGTTCATTCGGTTACCTTTTGAAGCCCTGTGATGAACGCGAACTATTGATTGCTGTGGACTTCGGGCTGCAAAAAGCCCGGATTGATCGCCTCCTCAAGGCACAAAACCGTTTATTTACCGCCGTCATCTGTAATATCGCATCAGGTGCCATTGTGGTCAATAATGATAACAAAATTGAATTGGTAAACCCCCAGGCCCAAGCCATCCTAGGATGGAAGGATGCCGATCTACATAAAAAGCCCATCCAAGAGTTAATTCAAGGTTACGATTCAATTCTTCAGCCTGGAAAAGACGAATTCCAAGGACCATTTATCAACAAAAAGGATGCTCCCATCACCCTCAATTTCAAAACTATCCCACTTCGTGACAACGATAACAAACCCACTGGAACTTTGATTTACGTTTCATGGGTGAAAGCGAAAGAAAACAAAAAAGCCTCTTAAAAGCTGATCCCTAAAACCAATCGATTACTCTGGTTGGGAAGCCGGTTCATTACGGATCACTTTGTTTCCCTCACGAATTCCCTCAAGCCAACCTTCAAAAAGACCACTAGCTCCGGCCTGAGCCAACTTCGTGTCGGCCAGTTTAATCGGTTCAACTTTTTTGACTTCTTTCATCTTTAAGACATAACGTATCGATCCTTCACGCACCAGATGATCAAGCCATTGCCCACTCTGGCTTAAACTCCATATTGATTCTTTCAAAGACTCTCCTCCCATTAATTTTGGGATAGTATCTGCTTGAAGGTCAAACTCGCCAGTTTCATCCCAAACGACATTCCAAGCCTTAAGCTGTGCTTCAACGGCAGGGCTATCTTTTTTACTGAGAGCTTCCTCCAGTTTTTGAAATTTTTCGTCCAGTTGAGTTTCGGCCATCAACTTTCTTGCAATGTCATTTTTAACTTCGTCAAGAGTACTGACTTTAGAATCTTTCTTTTCAAGAACCTTTATAAGGTGATAACCAAAATTTGTTTTAATTGGTCCAACGATATCACCGATCTTTGCACCAAAGGCAACAGACTCAAATGCCGGCACCATTTGACCACGTCCAAAAAATCCGAGGTCGCCTCCTTTAACCTTTGAACCTTCATCTTCACTGTTAACCTTAGCTAAAGTGGCAAAATCCTCCTTAGACGCACGAGTTTTTAAGTCCATGATTCGGGTTATGGCCTTTTTCTCGGCCTCTACGTCCCCGTCTTTGGCTTTGATTAAGATATGCTGGGCCTTAACTTGCTCTTGAACGGTGTAAGTGTCCTTTTTATGAGACTCATACTCCACTTCAATCTTTTTCATGTTATCCGTATTTTTCACATATTCTTCGATTTGAGCGGGGCTAATAACTACACTCTTAGCCAAAGCCTCACGGTCCATTTTTGCAAACTGAACATTCAACTTCAAAGAACTCATTTCAGCTTCTTTAGCTGTCTGAAGAGTCGAGCCAGCATCAACAGCGTCGAAAATTCGCTTTACACGCATGCGCTGAGCTTCTTTACGAATTTTATTCTCAAACTCCTGAGCCGAGTTACGAGTCGCTTCGAGATACTGAAAATACCGAGTTTTATCAAAACGGCCTTGCTCTTGGAAGGCAGGGATATCGACGATAAACTCCCTGATCTCCTTATCAGAAACCAGTATCCCACCCTTAGTGGCCTCTTGCGCGAGTAACTCGCGGGTAATTAAATTTTCCATGGCTTGGCTCTCAAGCAGCTGACGCTGTGCTTGCATACCGAAATTACCACCAAACATTTGGCTGTAAAAACGCTCAAGCTGGCTGGTTTCTTCCTTAAGGTCGGCCCCTGAAATGATTTGGCCATTAACTTCAGCAACAATTCCTTGCCCCATGGTTCCCCTACTTCCCGGAAAACTAGACAGGACAAACACCAAAATGATCGCACCAAACAAGACGTAGGCAACTAAACTTCGGTTGTTAAGTGAATGCTGAGCTAAACTCTTTTTAATCTGATCTTGAATCGCCATGAATATCCCTCTTATCTTACTAAATCCCATCTTTTAAAAACCACTCCATTGGACCGAGGAAATTCTATTTTTTCAAGAATAAATTTAAATAACTCTGCGAAGAAGTAGTGTGTTAATTCTCTTGCTAACTGCCTTCGGGAAAAAACTTAAGAGTATATTCTCTATTGCCAACTCCCTACTCACCGTGCAAATCTTGTTTAAAAAGCTTTAATTCTCGGAGATCAACTTTGAATTTCGTCAACCTCGATATCAGAAAAATTCTACTTTTGATTCCCATCATCAGTTTACCCTTGGTCACTATCAACATGCAGCAAATGCCTCGCCCGTCGGAGTGGTATGGAGAGCCTCTTGCTCTTATGGCGAGCAAAACCCAAAGTCTGTACACCTGGTTTTCTGATGAAGTCCGAGGCACTACATCTCTTTATCTCAATTTGATTAATATCAAAAAAGATAACCTCCAGCTAAAAAACCAGAATGCTGAACTCAAAGCCCAATTAGCAGCCATGACGGAATTAAAACTAGAAAATGAACGACTCAATCAACTTTTTGCCTTTAAACAAAAGACAAAAATGGACCTTTTAGCTGCAAAAGTAATCGGTCGTGATCTCTCTTCTGACCATGCCACAATCATGATCGATCGGGGCAGCAATGATGGCGTAAAGCCAATGCAAGCGGTTATGACCATTGAAGGTGCTGTCGGCTATGTGTTTAGAGTCGATGCCGGAACATCCAGGGTGATGCTTATCACTGATCGTTACTCCATCGTTGATGGTATTGTCCAACGAAGCCGCGCCAGAGGCCTCGTTGAAGGTAAGTCTCTTGATGCCTGTTTGTTAAAGTACGTTAACAAATCAGCTGATGTAGTGACAGGGGATCTCATTGTGACCAGTGGGCTTGACAGCATCTTCCCTAAGGGACTTCCCATTGCCACGGTGGAGATAGTAAACAAAAAGCCTTATACTGTTACGCTAGATGTCGAGCTTAAACCTGTGGTGAATCCAAATAAAGTTGAAGAGCTTTTTATTGTTCGGAATCCCAACCAAGTTGATCTTGAAGAACCTAAGTTACCAACATCCACCGATTCCCCACAATCAGCACCTCCTGAGGCGCAAGAAGCTGTGAAAACAACTTCGGTTGGAGAAACTCAATGAGAAAAGTGGGTTACTTTGTTCTCCACGCATTGGGGCTTTTAATTCTTATCGCTCTTGCCACAGGGTTTCAAACCAGCTTTTGGGCACAAATATTTGGTACTCTTCCAGGTCCACTTGTCTGGTTGCTATTCTTACTTTATTTGGCTCTTTATCGAAAACCCATGGAAGCCATTGGGCTTTCTTACCTCTGTGCCGCCCAAGTTTATTTTTTTGGTTGGGTCCCCTTTGGGCTTTTGCTTTTCAACATAATCATTCTTTATGGAGTCGTTTATCTTGTGAAAGAACGCATATTCTGGCCTGGCCCTCGGTATTTTGTAATAGCCAGCTTTTTGGCGGTTCTCTTTTATCAAATTATTTATATCATTAATTCTTGGCTCTTTGAGCTCATCCCTATTCGAGACATCATGTTTTTTGAGCGAATCTTCCAAGCCATTATAACCCCCCTCTTTGCGACCCCTGTCTATTATATCCTTAAGACATGGGAACGGCTAACTGATCAAACTCCCCTTATTGAGTCCGGAGAGATTGAACTATGACCAATCAATACGTAAACAACCCAGAAGCGGCCAAGGAATACGTTCCCCGCTATCGACCTATATATTTGATTTTGGCACTCACCTTTCTCTCTTTTGCGTCTCGACTATGGTACCTGCAAATTATCAAGGGAACTGAACTCAGGGAGTTCTCCGAAAAGAATCGAATTAAAGAGATTAAATTGACGGCCCCTCGAGGACTTGTATTCGATCGCGAAGGTCGAATTCTTATTGAGAATTTGGCGGCTTATGACGCCGTTATTCTCCCTCAGTATGTTGAAGATCTCGAACGAACATCCAAAGCTTTATCAGAAGCCATCGGAATGGAATCAGACAAAATCCTTCAAAAAGTCCATAAGCGCCGAAAACAAATGGGCCCCTTCGCCATTGTTAAAGTAAAGGAAAATCTGACCCTTGATGAGGTGTTTCGCGTGCAAATGCTTCGTATTGACTACCCTGGGGTCGAAGTGCGCGAAAACATTATTCGCAGCTACCCACTGGGACCTAACGGTGCTCAGCTCTTTGGGTACGTCGCGGAAATCTCAAAAAAACAGCTCCCAATCCTCAATCAGCAGTTCAAAGAAAAGTTTAATTTTGAACAGGGCGATCTTATTGGCAAATCGGGAGTCGAAGAGTTACGTGATATTGAACTGCGCGGTCGCGATGGCTACTCCTTTATTCAAGTGGATGCCCATGGTCGTGAACTTGCTCCAACAGACAACAAGATTTTGGGTCAGCAAGTGAAGGATATCGAAGCAACACCTGGCCATAATATTCAACTCACGATTGATCGCGATCTGCAAGAGGTGGCCTATAAATCATTTACTGATTTGGAACGAACAGGCGCCATCGTGGCAATGAAAAGTAATGGCGAGATCTTGGCCTGGGTGAGCACTCCGTCCTTTGATCCCAATGAGTTTTCAAAAGGTATTAGCCCTGAGTTGTTTTCCAAAATGATCAATGACCCCTTTAAGCCGTTTCGAAATAAAGTCATTCAAGATCACACGGCCCCAGGATCAACGTTTAAACCCTTGATGGCCATCACTTCACTGGAAGAGAAAGTGATCACACCCGCAACAATCGTCAATTGTCCTCCCATTCTCCGTTTTGGTAACCGCCCATACCACGATCACTTAAAAGGGGGATTTGGAAATATCAGCGTTATTGAAGCCATCGAAAGATCCAGTAATGTGTTCTTCTATAAAATGGGTATTTCTTTGGGAGTGGATCGTATCTTTAAGTACATTTCCCTTTTTGGTCTGGGAAACAGAACCAATGTTGAACTCAAGCGAGAAAACGGCGGCCTCCTCCCAAGTAGCGAATGGAAAAAGAAAACCCTTGGCGAAGAATGGCAACCCGGCGAAACACTGAGTACAGCGATTGGACAAGGCTTTGTCACCGTGACCCCATTGCAGATGGCCGTGGCATACAATGCCATTGGTACTGAAGGAAAAGTCGTTAAACCATTTTTAATTAAAAAACTCATTGATCCACGAGGACAAGTGATCGAAGAGCATTCACCGGAAGTTGTTCGCGATCTTCAGCAAATTCAGCCCAATGGCGTAAAGATCAGCGACGAAACTTTTAAAACCGTTAAAGAAGCCATGCGCCGAGTGGTTCAGGGTGATCGTGGAACCGCTAAATTCTGGCGTGTGCCACATGTTGAAATGGCGGGCAAAACGGGAACAAGCCAAGTGCGGTCCTTTGCCGCCGATGACATTTACACTGAATGCACCTCACGCCCCTTGCGCATGCGCCATCATGGTTGGTTTGTAGCATATGCGCCTGCTGATAAACCAGAAATTGCTGTTGCAATTCTCGCCGAACATGCCTGCCACGGAAGTACCGGTGCAGCCCCGGTGGTTCGAGACATTGTCCAAACCTATATGAAGAAAACGCATCCGGAACTTTTTGTTAACGACAAAGAGCAGAAGACAACCAAATTCGCACCGACAGTCCCGCCGCCACCCTCTGGCGAAGGGGATGGAGAATAATATGGAACTTGGATTACGAGTCGAAGAAAGAACCTTTTTATCGAAAATGGATTGGGGATTTATTATTATGATCCTCGGTCTGAATGGACTTGGCCTTCTAAATCTTTATAGTGCTACTCACGGAATCAGCGTTGAAGATATGGGTAGCCTTTTTTACCAGCAAATAGTTTGGCTTTTTATTGGTTGGGGATTCTTTATGATCCTCACTATCATTGATTATCAATTCTTGTCGCGTCTCGCCTATGGTATTTATATCCTCAACCTCGGTGCCCTCTTGGGGGTCACCTTTTTTGGAAAGGTGGCCTACGGAGCTCAACGCTGGATTGACCTTGGATTTTTTCGGTATCAGCCCTCCGAAACCATGAAACTTTCAGTGATAATTTTATTCGCCCACATTCTCAGCGATAAAAATTCTATGGGTCCAGGGATGTCCTTTAAGGATTTATTATGGCCCTTGTTTCTATTAGGCCTCCCCTTCACCTTGGTCGTTGAGCAGCCTGACTTAGGAACCGCCATGATGTTGCTGGCGATTGGTGGCTCAATGATTTTGTTCGTTAAAGTTCGCAAGAGTATTATCGTTACAACTCTTGTTGCCATTGTTGTTGCAGCACCTCTTGCATGGAACTTCGGACTCCGAGATTACCAAAAGAACCGGGTTTTAACCTTTTTGTCACCAACCACCGATCCCCGCGGAACCGGATATAACAGTATCCAATCAAAAATTGCGGTGGGATCAGGAAAATTTTGGGGCAAAGGCTTCCGTAAAGGAACGCAAGCGCAATTAGAGTTTTTGCCAGAACGTCACACCGATTTTATTTATAGCGTTCTTAGTGAAGAATGGGGTCTCTTTGGCAGCATGGTAACCCTCTCCTTTTTTATGGTTCTTTTCTTAATCGGCATAAAAATTGCGAGCCAAGCCAATGATAAGTTTGCTGCCCTCTTAACGGTAGGGGTGATGTCCTACGTTTTTTGGCATATGTTTATAAATATTGGAATGGTTATTGGCTTACTACCCATCGTGGGGATACCGCTCCCACTCCTCTCCTATGGAGGAACCAGTATGCTCACCACCATGTGTGGCCTGGGCATCGTTTCCAGTGTTGCCTATCGGCGCTACCTATTCTAGGTTGGGCGTGAATTGAAGGGCGTATTTCAGGCGCAACCATTTAAGTACATTGGGATTAGTTATGACTTATAAAGTGAAGGATCGTTTTTTTCATAAGGCGAAAGAAGAGGGCTTTGCCGCACGAAGTGTTTATAAACTTCAAGAGCTGGATCAAAAAGGGAAGTTTGTTAAGGCTGGACAATCCATTGTCGATTTGGGTTGTGCGCCAGGCTCCTGGTCTCAGTGGCTTTCGCAAAAGGTTGGGAATAACGGATGTGTGATCGGTTTTGATTTAACCGCAGTGAATTTAAAGGTTCCGAATGTTACCTTTTATCAAGCTAATCTGTTGCACACGAACGTTCATGATTTTTTAGTGGAACATGGTCATCCCTGCCCAGTGGATGGCGTCGTCTCTGATATGGCACCGAAAACTACGGGTATTCGTGATGTCGATCAGGCACGGTCACTCGAACTATGCCAAATGGCGCTGAGTACTGCCGAACAAATCTTAAAGCCGGGCGGCTATTTTGTTTGCAAGATTTTTCAAGGCAAGGACTTTGATTTGTTTCGGAATGAGCTGAAGTCTAAATTTGCCAAAATTGATGTTTTAAAACCCGAATCCACACGTAGCCGAAGCTACGAAATTTTTTTGGTGGGCCTTAGATATTCGCCTAAAGGCTGACATTCATTGTCTCAGGCTCTTATGACTAGTGCTCAAATTGTCTCATTTCCTAGTTAATCCAAAGATTTGCCGAAATAGTTTTTGAGCTTGGACGCGAGTCATTCAATATATAGGTTAATGAGTGAGATTTCTTTCCTTTTATATGTCAGTCAAGCCACCAATACGCTAAACGAAGAAGCGCAAGCTGTTCTTCGCGAAAAGGCATTGCTGAACACAAATCTCCATAGCATCACTGGCATCCTTGTTTTTCGCAAAGGCTACTTTATGCAATATATTGAAGGTCGCGAAAGTGAGGTCCTGGAACTCTTTCGACAACTCAGAGCCACGGGCCGCCATTTCAATGTGAGAGTCCTAAGCCGCGGTACCATCAAACAACGTCTATTCAGAGATTGGTCGGTTCGCTGGGTCATTGGCAATGAACCAGGCCCCTCTTCAGAGTCACTGATCGATGTCTTTGAAACAGTGCTGTCTTCCAAAGTCATCACCAGCAACGAAATTTCGGCCGTCTTAAGACGGTTCAGTAAAAACTCCGAAGCCTTCGAATTCGTCTTCGAAGAATCTCATGCTATTTTCAGTTAGAAAGTAGACCAAGGTGGCAAGCTTCAATTTGAATGAGGCGTAGTAGGGAGGGGTTTCCCCTCTGTGAAGGGGTGCCCACGTTAAGTGAGAGATGTAGCGAAGCCAACGCAGAACTTGGCCTTTCTCAGCAGAATCTATCCCACTTATATTTGATGCGAAGAGCCTTTGAGGGATGTGCTGGACAAATTGTCCGATTCGCATTCCAATGCTTGCTTAATGAAGCAACTTTGTCCGGCCTTATACACAATTTTATTAGTTCTGTTTGTAATAAATCCGGTTCGCGCCCAAGAGGAGTCGCTGTTAGCAGCCCTGCGGGGCGAACATACCTATGAAGCCTACTACACCATTGAAACCGACGAGCAACATCAATTCTCTTTACTCCAATGGAGCTACCACGAAGATCCGGACTACTCAGCCCCTGAGCCCTATAAACGAGTCTATCACTTTAATGGTTGGATCCCAGACCCAAGCCACCAAAGCTGCTTTGATGTTCGGGGCCTCGTTTTAGTGCGCCAAGCACTTGCCCCCGTTAACGTCGATCCAAATAATTCTTGTCGAGTTTATTCTTCCACTTGGTATGACCCCTACTCCGATGAATATTTTCGGCTCGCCGCTGATTTACAAATTGATCATGTTGTTCCTCTAAAAAACGCCTATTTAGCGGGAGCTTGGGACTGGAAGTTTGAAAAACGTTGCAATTACAGCAATTTTTTAACATATCCAACCCACTTAATGGCTGTACAAAAACACGCGAATCTTTCTAAGGGTGATCGCGGGCCAGAGGCCTACCTCCCCATTAACTCTAATTATCAATGTCAGTACATTGCCAATTGGCTAAAAATTAAGGCGGTTTGGGATTTAAAAATTGCAATGCCTGAAGCAAAAGCAATCCACGAATTTTTGTCTGAAAATAACTGCGAAGCGAGTTTGTTTCAAATGAATGCCGAAGAGCTTAATGACCTTCAGACCGAAGCAGAATCCCCCCCTGAGTCTTGCTCAGTGATTCAAAACATAGAATCCGATACACTTCCGAATTGAAGCTCCTAATTCTTTATCGACCGTGAGTTTAGCTTCGTTGGATTCGTTCACCCATCCTGGAGCTTTAAATTTACAATTACCGCGTCGATGATGCTGGTGCAGATAATAGTTTTTAACCAGATCTTGTTTATCGGCGAAAATTTTTTCTGACCAGGCGGCTTCATAGGCACGTTGTGCCATTAACCAAAGCTGAGAGGCCTTGAGCCCAGGGATTCTTCCCTGAAAACTTCGAGGGTTCAGAAAGCCCTCGATTTCTGAACAGGCGTATTGCGCCACTGATGAGTTAAACTGATTCTGTGCAAAGACCACGGCTAACTCCCGCTCATTATTACGAACTGAAACTCGATTGCGAATAACTTTGGCAATACCCTTCATGATTTGTTCCATTTGAGCGATTTGCCCCTCATCAATGGCTTCGCAATGGGAGGCCATGGTTTCCGCAAGAATCAGCCTGACCGCGGCTTCGTGACCAGAGATCTGCTGCTGACGAAAGATCGGCAGCAAATCTTTTTTATGCGCGGTGGAGGCGACAAGATTTGGAAATGCTTTCTCCGACAATTCCGCTTTTAACGTGCTACACGCGCACAGCACCACTCCAATAAATAGAACCAGTTTAGATCGCCAAGGCATACTCGATTAACCTCTCTCTCGATATTATAGAACGGCTGCACGGTATTTACAATGAGTGCCGCCTATGAAAAACTCAGCATTGAACTCCCTTTTAGCCGCATGGAGAGCGATTACTAAAGTGTCACTTCTCTCTACAAAGTGACAACTCTTGGCACCTCTTATAGACTTAATTTGTTTTAAACAACTTTTATAGATATCGCAGCTCGATCCTCCGGTGGCCTTCGCTTTGCAATCCTGGGCTTCACCACAACCTCTGGAAACCTTGCCAATTTAGTTCGTAAGGGTTCCATTATTTTTAGACTGGACGTTTATGAAGAACTTTGTCGTCATACTTATATTGAGTATTAGTCTTGTATTGTCTGCCGCCGAACCCAAACAGGATATATTTGATGTTCGGGGGAGTCTCACGGAGCTTCCTGATAACGAAGACTTAATTTTTCAGATCAAGTCCGATTGGGGTCCAATCGTCAATCCCGAAGATTATCCCACACTGCACGAAGTTCTTGCCGGGGTTTTTAATGAATTAAGTTTGGCGCAAGGACGCCTCACCGAAGGCTCTGCCGCCACAGTCAACTATGTTCATATTGTCAACTCGAGCGAACTCAATGCCTTTGTTTGGACTGACAACAAACTAGGGGTTCGGCTTTTCTCGAACCATCTCTTTATAACCACCGAAATGGTTCGCTATATGATGTCTGGCGTTTCACTTCAAGACGGACTCACTCGTATTGCCGGCGTTGTCTCTCACGAATTAGGTCACCCCCTTGATGCAACTTCAGCCTATAGTGGTGAAGGCGGAATGGCTATTACTAATCATTACGGCGCCGAAGCCTCGCAGGCCCTTGAGATTCGTGCTGATATTGATGCCACACGAATTCTCCGCGAAGCCAACTACCCGATCGATGCCCTTTACAAATCTCTTGCGCATCTCTTCGGAAAAGAACAAGGCGGCGATTCGCTTGTTGGGTCCATGGCCTCTTCACACCCTCACAATGAGTTTCGTCTCACCAGTGCTCGCCTCTTTCTCACTCTTGACCGTTTGGAAAAAGGCCTAATTAAAAATGCTAAAAAGTTTGAAATCGAATCCTTTAAAGTGGCGACCTTCAATCAAGAACTCGAAAAGGTAATGCCTAAGTTTGGGCGATATCCTTATAAGGCACCTGCCACCTTAAGCGAGGTTGTCACACGGCTGCAAGCGGTTCGTTCTGATGAAACTGTATCAATGCAGTTTAAAAATATCGAGTTCAACCGCTTGGTGCTGAGTTTTGATCAGATGCTTTGGAGTAAACAAAGACAAGGTTTAGAACTCACTCGGGAAGAAAGAGATTTGTTTAAAACATTTATCTCTGAAGTTTATGCCGCCGCTGCTGAAAGTCCTTCGTCCGGAAATAAAATTTCTCTTTACACGCAGACGGAAGTTCGTAGCCAAATCAACAAAACCACTGGTGTTTCTGGCCTAGAAACCTCCCCATCACACTTTTATTTTATCGAACGTCTCGACGCTTATAAGCTTCCGGAAGTTAAAGACCTCCTAAGTCGACAGGCGGTTTTATCTATCACTAAAGAACGGTTCCGCTCACAGTACTGGGACTCAGAGTTTGCGCAAGAACTTCTTGCCGCCGCCAGTGTTTCAGATCCAGATGTTTTCTTTGCTCAATTTGGCGTACACATCAAACACTTGTTAAAACGTTTATGGATTGATCGAGGCCAAAGAAAAGGCCACGCCGAGGAGGATCTTGAAAAGCTCAGTACTTTAGGTTTACGATTTCAAACTAAGCTCGCCCAATTGGCGGCCCCCCTTCGTGAAGGAATGCAACAGGTCCCGTTCAACTGGAGAATTTATTTTGAAAATATCCAAGACCAATGGGCTCCAATTCCAGTGGTCAGTGAACTTCGCGAAAAAGTTCAAAACCCTATTCTTCAAAAATACCATCAAGCCCAAATCTATCTCAGATCGGGCAAACACCAGGAAGTGGCTGAGCTAGTTGAGTCCATTAAAAAGATTTGTGAAGATGTTTGGCAAGCCAGAGGCTTTTACGGAACCACAGAAGTGCTCTTCCAAAGTAATATGCTGGACTGGCCGTTCGTGATTGAGGTCCTCGGCCTCCAGCGCGAAATGGCTTTAAACCAGATTGAATCCGAAGTGCAAAAGTATATGAAGGGCGAGCGCCAGTATGAAGGCATTCCTCCGTACAAAACGCTCATCCTAGCGAGCATTCCTTCCTACAATTTGGATGAGAAAGGTCTTGATAGTTGGCTCATTTGGAACACCCGTAATCTAAAGAAATCAATCCATGGCGAATCCACCCATGCACCAAAAGAAGACCAAGCTCCATCACAGCCTTTAGATAAAGTGGAGAGGGATCATGCTAAAGTGCTTTTTGAAACCTATCGAATCAAAGAAAAATCGGTATTTATTCCAGAATACCGCAAAATTTTTGATCGTGCCCTTTCCACCCAATTTAAATCAGCCAAGGATTTTATCCTCGCCGTGGCCGCAGCCCACGTGGGATTTTTTGAAAAACGGGACTATCACTTTATTGAAGTTCGTTCCTGGGATGATGTTCATTTTCTGACAACTCAGTTGGAAATGATTGAGAATTCGAATCGCACTTTACAAGAAAAACAGGCGTGGTTTGAGCATCTCTTCTTAAAGAATGTCAAGTTGTCAAACGCGAGACAACAAAAGCTGTGGAATACTTTTATTGGTCAAGTACAAGTCGGAGGTTCCCCCAGCATCGAATATATGAGCAAAAGTCGGCTCAATGGAAAAGTTCTTGAGGTTAACAAAAAGCTCTATAATGAAGGCACTCTAGAGTTTTTCTTCAAACTAAAAAAGTTCGCCACCGAACAAAACATTGACGATACTCCTTTCTACCGTGCGCTCGATACTTCTGAAAAGTATCTCCAGAGCGATATTAAAGCTCGCTCTGTTAAATCCTATGACGAACTTCAAAAGATCATTTCAATTATGAAGCCGATCGAGCATCGCAAGACCATTTACGAAATTGGTCTCAATGAAGGTGAGTTCACGGAACCGGAATACCTTGCTGACTCACAGAGTGTACAGATGAACTCAGCACGGATCCAGCGCCTGAAGAAAACCATTCTTGAGCGCTCTAAAGAGCTGGAACTTTCGTATGAACAAAAGCTACAAATCTTTTTAGATCTCACTGAGTCTGGCCCAACAAAGGAAACTGATAAGCTCTTCTTAAGTATTATTGATCCCTATCAGATGAAAGAAGAAATGAAGCCGGTAGTCCTCAACTATCTTGATGAGGGACGATTTTCTTCGGATAAACTGAAACTCGATCTCGCAAAGATTTTTATTGGCGGCCGGGTTGATCGTTTAAAAGCAGAAATCATCGAAAAGGGCGAAAAAGTTGATCGTTATACTCTTAATAAACTCATTAAAGACCTTAACCGCTTCACTCCCAATGGATCTATGGCCAAAGATGACTTTCTGGAATCTATAGGTTGGGCCCTGAGACTTCGCGGCAGTGAACTTGATGGTTTTATCGATGATCAGAAATCACAAAACTGGCGAAAGGCAAATCCCCTCTTAATCAGAGTCGGATCGCTATTAGCAACGCAGATTTCAAGGATGAGCTTCGAAGGTCGTCTGAAAACCATCGAATACCTCCTCGATCCCGTGAACAATGAAACCACCCTCTTCACTGATATTTTTGAGGAACTGAAGAAGATTACCTATAATGACCTATTGAAAAAATCGCGTGGTATCCTCACAGCCCAAAAGCAGCATGAACTGAAAGTCCAAGCTGATCGCATTGCTGAAGTCCTTAAATTAAAAGCCGAAGAAGCCATTCGCGATTCAGCCCCTACCGAGAGAATTCCGCTCTTTGAAGTGGTTCTCACCGCAGGGAAGGATGCCCCCATTAACCATGGTGATTGGCCGGTTAATATTTCGCGACGTTTCTTAGATTATACTCCGGAGTCGGTGGAGGAAACTTTGTTTACGACCTTCCTTGAAATTCTACCGAAGCATGAGCATGCCGTAGCACTATCCTATATGCTGAGCCTTGCTAAGGATGAGACTAATGGAAGTATCGCCCAACTCTTCGAAGTGTTTGGAACTGTGGGTATCAAATTTGGTCAGCTAGTTTCGATCTGGGAAATCTTTGGTGAACAAATCGCCAAAGATGCGGCTCATCTAAAGAACAACGCCAAAGCTCTCAGTCGTCACGATGTTATAAATTTGGCGGACGCCCGACACCATGAAATCAAGGTGCTGATCGAAGAGTTCGAAAAAGTTCTCGGAAGTGCCAGCATCAAGACAACAGCGCGCGTTCGATTTAAAGACGGCAGCAAAGGGGTCTTGGCTCTTCAAGGAAAAAATGTTCATGAGATCGTTTCAATGAATATTGAACTCGGTAAGATTTATTTAGAGCGTCTCAAAGAAAAAGGCGTTATTAAGAATTCAAAGTTCATGATGAATCTGGTCGAGGCCCTCGAAGAACAAATCGTCGCCGAATTAGATATGAAGGCTGAGGCGCTCAAAACCAAACAGGCCGGAGAAATCCTATCGCAAATCAACAAAGAGATGAAAGGTGAACTTAAAGGCTGGACTATTCGAGTGCCACAGGTCCTGGAAAATAAACCTTTAACCAGTGAAATGGCTTTTTATGAGCTGGCGAAGTCCGTGTCTTTTGATAAGCTTTCGCCCGATCTCAAAGCCGAAGTCGGTCCGATGATCGCAAAGGCTAACTTGCGCTCTCTATTTAAATATCAATACAGTTCACTTAACGACGGAACGTACGGACAGAACTTTATGATTGC
>CAZYOE010000042.1:0-25823 GCA_964648725.1 uncultured Pseudobdellovibrionaceae bacterium
TAGGCTTACCGATCTCTAAAAGAGCTTTCCAGAATTCAGAAGTTTTATTGGCTGGAATAAAAATCTCAGCCCCTTTTTCGCCAGTGTAGCCCGTGGTCGCTACCATGAGTTGCGCACCTTGCCAGGACACCATCTGCCATCTAAAAGAACCCATTTCAGAAACTTTGAAATTTAAAACTTTATCCAACAGAGGGAGCGCCTTTGGGCCTTGTACTGCGATTTGTCCCCATTGATTGCTTTCATCGGTGATAGTCGCGCCTTTATTGTTCGCTTGCATCCAAGCAAAATCTTTATTTTTGTTCGAGGCATTCACACAGACAAAATATTCTTGCTCAGGTTCTATACAGTAGACAATGATGTCATCAACCAGACCTCCCTGAGTATTTGGGAGCAGTGAGTACTGAGCCTCACCTTTTCTAAGCTTCTTGGCTTCATTAGTGGTGAGCCATTCAATAGTTTCCAGGGCCTTATCACCCTTAACACGGATTTCGCCCATATGCGAAACATCAAAAAGTCCAACATTGGCTCTTACATTTAAGTGCTCTTCTTTGAGTCCAACGTATTGCACCGGCATTTCAAAGCCGGCGAAGGGAACCATTTTAGCGCCTAATTGAAGATGATCTTGATATAGTGGAGTTCGACTTATTTCAGACATGAGATTTCCTTTTTTTAAGGTTTTTGGAAATTTCTCACGAAATGTCAATGCTACAGTCAAAGAATGAGCGGAATTAAATCTGTAAACTACTGTGCGCGTTCCTCTTGATGTTTTATCGATGTGCGCAACAAGGAACGAGTTTGATGAGTAGCATCTTGGCCGCCAAGGAGACTTTTTAACTGATCATGTACGGTAGTATCATTAATCAGTGCACCTAAGCTGCCTTCGCCTCTTTCAAGTTTTCCAAGGATTTTGTCAAGTTTATCGATAACATTGGCAACCTTTGAAGGAGAATTGTCTTCACCCTGTCCGCGAATGTCCTGCAATAATTTAGTAGTTTCCGCTAGGGTCTGGGTCATTTGCTTGAGTGCCAGTTCAGTTTGCGCCGGTATTTTAGCCATTCGATTTTCGATGAGAAGGCTTTGAGTGATTTTATGAAGGTCTTCAAGAATATCAAAAATAGTAGCTGCTCGCTCGCCTTTCTCACTGAGAACACTCAAAATGTCTGTGTTAGGAGCATTGGGCACGATTGTATTCTCAGCGAGAGGTGGGTTTTCAATCGGACCAGGTGTTATAAACAGATATTTATCACCAAGAGCGCCTTGAGTTCTAATCTCAATTTGGCTTCCCTTGGTAATCTTTGATGCAAATAGTTTATCAATGCGCATGGTGATTTCAACGGTGCTTTGATTTGGTATAAACTCAATTCCTTCAATATTACCTATTTTGATGCCAGAAAGACTAACGACACTTCCATCAGTGAGGCCTTGAATTTGCGTAAAGTGTGCCTTCAAGTCGTATTGTGATCTAAAAACTCTGCTTCCACCAATAAAAAAGATCGAAAAGCATACTGTGACAATTCCTAAAGTTACAAACATTCCTACACGTTTTTTGTGCTCCCAAGTCGTCTTCATTAGAAAGCCTCTCCGTGGATAAATTGATGCATGAGTGCCTTTTTCGATTGGTGAAATTCAGCAGGAGTCATTTCTTCCACAATTTTACCTCTTAATAGTAATGCCAGTCGGTCGCAGACTTCGAGTGCAACGGGCATATCGTGAGTCACAAGAATTGAAGTCACGCCTGTTTTTTTGAGACGTAAAATGAGCTCCTGAATTCTTTTTGTGTTAAAAGGGTCAAGGCCTGCTGTTGGTTCATCATATAGTAAGACCTCAGGATCCATCACCATCGCACGCGCGAGGCCCACGCGCTTTTGCATACCACCGCTGAGTTGCGAGGGCATAAGGTGTTCGCTATCGAAAAGGCCAAATTCAGCAAGTGTTGATTTGATTTTTTGGGCGATTTCGTCGTTAGACAAACGTGTATGCTCTTTGAGGGTATACGCAAGATTATCAAATACGCTTAGTGAGTCAAAGAGGGCGCCTCCTTGAAAAACATAGGAAACCTTTTGTCGAACTTCAGTCAACTCTTGTTCAGATAAACGGTTAATTTCACGGCCATCAACGATTACACTGCCGGAATCAGGTGATTCTAAGCCGATGAGGCTTCTGAGAATAACACTTTTACCAGTACCTGAGCCACCAATGAGCCCCAAACATTCGCCCCTTTTGACATGAAAGTTTATGTCCTCATGAACTTTTTTGAGGCCAAAAGTTTTTGAGAAGTTGCTGACTTTAATCATACTAACTCCACTTCTGGATAATCCAAAAAAGTTTAGTGAGAAAAAAGTCGCCAATAAGTATCAAAATTGAGGATGTCACTACCGCTCTGGTTGTGGCTGAACCAACTCCCGTAGCTCCATCCGTCACATTGAGGCCATAGTAACAGGAGGGAACGCTAATAAATAATGAAAAAAAGATCGCCTTAAAAAAACCAGTCAAGTAATCGGCCATGGCAATAGTGGTTAACGTTTTCAAAAGATAATAGTTAGGGTCTAGGCCCAGTTCAGTGGCGCCGATGAGCATGCCGCCGGCCATTCCAATAATATTAGCGAAAGCTATGAGGATCGGGATGGAAATCAAACAAGCGAGCACTCTGGGGATGACAATTTTGCGAATGGGAGAAGTTCCCAACGCGCGAATGGCGTCGATCTGTTGAGTGACCACCATAGAACCAATCTCTGACGCGAAACCCGCGCCGACCCTGGCAGCCATCATTAGACTTGTGAACACGGGTCCGATTTCGCGAATAATTGTAGCAGCCATGAGTTTGGGGACATAAAGTTTGCCGCCAAATTTTTCGAGACCGAGACCAAATTGTAACGACATCACCATTCCGATGGAGAGCGCGGTTAGGAATACAAGAGGAAAAGAGCGAATTCCAACTTGATAAATTTGCTCGATAAGCAGATCAAAATAAAATGGTCCGCCCCTCAAGTCACGAAAGACTTGAGCGGCAAGAAGAGTTACGCCACCAATAAAAATCCACATTGTGTCAGTCATGGCGCATTGAAGTCCTTTTGAAATTGTTCAAAATGCTTTTTTTCTTTTTCGAATTGGCTCGACACTCCCGAGTAACTCAGTTGATAAAAGCATTTGTTTTTATTGAAAACCAAGCTTTCCATAGAGACTTTAATTCCATCAATGTGACCCCTGAACTGTCCATAAATAGCTTCGCGACCGTTATAGAAAATGACTTTTTGTGTGCTGACTTCAAGACGGTCAAAACCTTTGCCAATTTCTGAAAATGCTAAGTTGAGGGGTTTGTCTGAACTCTTTGAACAATCCGAATAAAGCGCAATCACATTTCCCGTCAGATTGCTTTGCCATGATTTATCCGCGTCGCTGTCTTTGAAGAGAATAAAAGGTTTTGGAGGCTCCTTGAACTCGATATCTGAAGCTTTTAGTGGAGCGGAATCGCCAAATTTTAAGTGAATACAACTCACCTGAAATGAAAGTAAAAGGACTAATGATAAAGTGACAAAATGCTTAAGCGCCACTTCTTTTTTTGATTGAGTTGCATTAGCAATGTAAAGAGTCGACTTCATAGAGATTTATTCGGAATCCCCTGCAGAACACTCGAGTCTATAACTTGAGAATTTGCTAAAAAGGAAATGGTCTAGTTGGGGAGGGTTTGGAGTCCAGGTGGCACCAATTCTGCTCTACCAGATATTAAGAAGTACCATGTCAGCGGCTTAAAAAGAATCTGTGTTTAGGGAGTTTATAAACTGATGCAATTTCGAATCTTTAGAAAGACTGATAAAAGCAGCCAAGACCTTCGTCACAGTCATGGAGTTGACGTTATGGAGTTTGGCCTAGAGATTCTTTTGACGCTACTTTTTATATTTGCTGCGGTTCAGGCGAAGGCGGCAGACAGTGTTAAAATGGATCTTCGTATTGTTGATGGCAATTTTCATATTGAGTTTCTTGGAGCAGCAGAGTGGGATTATGACCTTGAACGCAAAGAACTTGATGGAAGATCGCTGATCGAACTGCGAGTGCCTGGACTTTTGCCCCAAACTCAAGAGCAGCTTAAGAAAATTCCTACAAATGAAGTGGTTGAATCAATCTTTTTAGAAAAAGTTCCAGGTGGCAGTAAAGATATATTAACAATCAATCTAAAATCAAATTTAGCAGAGAGTTTTGACTACCTCACGGAAAAACCCTCCCGCTTAGTGATCGATCTCTATTTAACAAAGAAGGCGCAAATTAAAGCGCAGGCAAAGGTGAAAACAAACTCATCAGCCGCAGGAGAGGCGGCGAAGCTCCCCGAAAGAAAAGACACACGCAGGCCAGCCATGGATGAGTTATCCAAAGTCGAAGTTGCGGAACAGGAAAAAAGTCCTGTATCTAGGCCATTGGGCATGGCGGGAATATTTGATGGGGGCGATCCAAACTTTGAGCGCTTTGCCGTTCGTGACCATGAAATCAAAGAGGAAGCGATAGTCCTTAGCCAAGAGAATTTATACATTCCGTTTCCTATGCTTATTACAGAAGGACAGCATTTTGAACTGATTAAATCTCAACCTCCTGTCTATGAAATTAATCCCGTAGAAAGCCCTGAAAACAGAATGGCTCGTTTGGTCCTGACTTTATTTGAGAAAAACAGACTGGCGGTGTGCTTAAAGACAGCCAATTGGTTTTTCGGCAAATATCCCAAGTCTGAATACGATGAAATCATGAGATTTGTTCTTGGTGATGTGTATTTCAAAATGTGGGAGCGAGAGGGGAGCAGAAGTAATTTCGAATCTTCAATGCAGGCTTACCGTGAGGCTTTGCTGAAATACCCCAATTCCTTGTTGGGACTGCGAACCCAGTTTCTGATGGGGTATGCCGCATACTCGATTAAAGATTATTTCAGTTCACTCCGTACCTTCCAGAATGTGGTTGTACATGAAAAGCCTTCTGAATTGAGAGACAGAGCTCAACTTGCGGTTGCACGATCCCTGTTGCGCTTAAATCAGTTCGATGAAGCCATCAAGAGTTACGAACAACTGGAGAAAGACGGGGCGATCGAACAAAACAGAGTAGAAGCAACATATCTTAAAGGTGACATTTACTTCACGAATAAACAGTATCAAAAAGCATCAGCCTCCTATCGGGAGGCGGCACTGAAGTACCCACAGTATATGAACTCCTATCCTAATGCTTTTTACAATCTGGCGGAGAGTCTTTTCTGGCAAAAACTTTATAAAGCGTCTCTGGAGTCTTACCGCGAATTTTTAACCCGCTTTCCTGGGCACTCTCATGCTCCTTATGCAATGACAAGAGCTGGTGAAACGATGGAGATTTTAGGTGCAGAACCTCGTCGTGTCATGGGTGCCTTTCTTGAGACATATTTTCGCTATGGAGGAACGGATGGAGCGGCGGTTGCGAGAATGAGGCTCCTAAGTAACCGAATGAAGCAAATGAAAACGAAGGAGGCAGAGAAAGCGATCGAAGAAATCCAACAGATCTCCGAAAATATTCCGCTGCCCCAAATTGATTTGTTTGCAACGATCATGATTTCGGAAGGGCTCAGTCAGCGGGAAGAGTTTGAACGATCAATTAAGACACTACTTAGTTGGTATCAAACAAACTCTACGACCAGGGATGCGATTCTGATTCGTAAGCGCATTGTTCGACACGTGAATGAGAAAATGGAAGGCGATGTTGAGTCTGGAAACTTTTTTGGAGCATTGAAACTTCACAATCAATACGGGGAACTTTGGCTGAAAGGATCAGGACGGATTGATACGGTTTATAATCTAGGGCGCGCGTTTGAGCAGGCCGGAGCTTACAAGGAGTCGGACTTTCTGTTTCGAGAAACCATTAACCTTTTGACAGCGGCCAAGAATTCAGCCCAAGCCCGTGAGCATTCGGTGTTTGAACATTTACCAACGACCGATCAGGTGTATTTGCGTTTGGCACATGTGAAAAAAGAACTTGGAGAGACCAGTAAATCCTATGACTATTTGAAAGAAATCAAAGACCCGATCAAGTTAACAGAATCACAACAAGTTGAAAGAATGCAAATTGCAGTTCATCTTTTGAAGGAAAAAGGTGATGTTGATACAGCGAAAGTGTATCTGCGAGATTTGATTGATAATTGGAAAGGTCAGCCGACTCAAGTTGTTGGCGTGAGACTGACGCTGGCGGAGCTTGAGTTGGGGGCCCACGATTACGCAAAAGCCGAAAAAGTATTAAACAGTAATGTGTCGGATCTAGAAGACTCCAAAAGAGTTCCTACCGAAGATCATTTGAAAACCCTAAAGTTGCTCAGTGATGTCTACTCGCAATCATCGAACACTAAAGCCAATGAACAATTGCTGGAAAAAATGTTAGAAACCTACCAAGACAAAGATTTGCTTCATGCCTATCGATTTCGGCTCGGGAAGCTATACTATGATGAAGGCAACATTCAAAAAGCTAATGAAACCTGGAAAGTTTTGGATCAAAAAAAAGAAACTTTCTGGTGGAGCATTGCCCGTAATTACCTGAAAGACAGCGAATGGAAAGATAAATATCAAAAGTACATTGAGCGCATACCCGCAATGGCCAATGGCAGTGCGAGTGCTGGTGCGAATGAGAAAGGATCGAACTAATGTCGGACTTATTTGATAAAACCACCCGAGGCTTAGCTGCTTCAATCAATATGCGACAGTTGCGGCACAACATAATCTCTTCGAATGTCGCAAATGCTGAAACCCCCAATTATCATGCAAAAAAGCTGGACTTCGAAGATGCATTATCAAGAGCCCTTGATATTGATAACCTCCGTGGAGTTTCCATCACTCACGATGAACACTTTCCAATCAGTGGTGGGGGAGTGGCAGGCGTAAGGCCTGACATTTATGAAAATCCAGAGGGTGCGATCAATAATGATGGAAATACAGTAGATCTGGAAAAAGAAATGACAGCTTTGACGGAGAATAACTTGCTCTATAAAAGTGCTTTACAACTGATTAATAAAAAAATGGCGGCGTTAAAGTATGCCGCGACAGAAGGGAATAGATGATGGCTGATTTTCTTTCTGGTATGAGGGTATCCTCAAGCGGTATGGCTGCCCAACGCCAACGGATGAATACCATTTCGAGTAATATCGCCAACATCAACACCACCCGCACCCCAGAGGGCGGGCCTTATCGCCGCAAAGATGTTGTTTTTGAATCCATGCCTGATGCAAAGAGTTTTGGCGAGGTTATTATGTCTACAGATCCTCGAAGCGATGTTCAGCGGGTGCAGGTCACGGACGTGATCTCAGACACTAAGGCGCCTATTTTGAAATATGAACCAAACCACCCAGATGCCAATGAAGAGGGATATGTCGCCTATCCCAATATAAACCATATGGAAGAGATGGCGAATATGATTATGGCTACGAGACTTTATGAGGCAAATGTCTCAGCCCTTCAAGCAAGTAAGGAAATGGCCAACAGTGCTCTGGAATTGGGACGCTAGGAACTAATATAAAAAGAATGATAATTTGGACTCTTTTTTTCAAATTTTGTTTGCTAAACTAAAATAGTGGAGACTAAGCCATGGATGGTTTTAATGTTTCAAATAGTCAGAGATTCCTAAATACTGGGAATATTGAGTCACAGAGAACTCAGTTGTCGCCGCAAGGTTCAAGTGTGGGGGCCCTCGATGGAAAAAGTTTCGGAGATACCCTGAAAGAAGCCATTCATGAAGTGAATCGTTTGCAAACAGTTTCCGATCAAAAAATGCAGGATCTTGCCACCGGAAAGACTGACAACATTCCTGACGTGATGATGGCCGCCGAGAAAGCGGACATTGCCCTTAAGTTAATGGTCCAAGCCCGAAGTAAAATTATAGACGCGTACCACGAAATAATGAAAATGCAGGTTTGATACCGGGGGATTGAGTGCAAAAACTTTTTGCTAGTTTAGTTGCGCAGTTTAACGAGTTCTATAAGACAATGAGCCCTACCAAAAGGGTATCGCTCATTGGTGTGATTCTCATTGGAATCGTGACTACCCTAATTGTTCTAAATATGGTTTCGGGTCAGGAATTCGTACCACTCTTCAACAATGTTCCGGCAGACCAAGTTTCCTTAATTGTGGAAAAGCTCCGCGAGAAAAATGTTCCCCATAGGGTTTTAGAAGAGAATAACACCATAGTAGTGCCAGAGCAGTTGTTGCATTCAACGCAAATGGCTTTAATGGCAGAAATTGGTTCTGCGAAGCTTGGAAGTGTTGGTCTGGAGTTATTTGAGAAACAGGACTTAACTTCTAATACCTATACACAGAAAGTAAATTATCAACGGGCCCTGCAGGGTGAACTTATGAGAGCTATCAACAGTCTCTCTGCGGTGAAACAATCAAAAGTGATCTTAGCTTTGCCGGCTAAGAAAAACTTTTTAGAGGAAACAAAGCCACCCACGGCTTCCGTAGTCGTACAGCTCCATGCGGGCAAAGTTCTTAGTCCTGAACAAATTCGTGGTATTCGTTATTTAGTAGCTAGTGCCGTTGAGGGGCTCGATGCCGATAAAGTAACTGTCGTCGATGATCGTGGCAAGATCTTGTCGCGGATGGGTGAGCAGGCCGCAGGTGTGTCAGAAGAGATGATTGAACTTAAGGGAAAGATCGAAGAAGATATGGAGTCGCGTATCGACACCATCCTTTCGAAAGTCGTCGGACAAGCTAGAGTTATCGCGAAGGTTGACGTCACCCTCAATAATAAACAAGTTACTAGTGTTGAGGAACTCGTTGACGCTGATAAAAGTGCCATTCGATCAGTGACAAGTGAAGAAGAGACACTCGATGGAAGCCGCACAAATCCCTCGGGAGTTCCTGGCGCGCGTGCGAATCTTCCCGGAGCTGAAAATGCGCAGCAAGTAGGGTTCAATCAAAACGTTAAGAAAGAGCTAAAGACAACCAATTTTGAAGTTCCTAAAACTGTTCGAAATATTAAAGAGGGCGTTGGCAATGTTGATCGTATTTCCGTCGCGGTTCTTGTGGATGGCGCCACACAAGTCATAAAGAATGCTGATGGCACTACGGACACAAAGTGGGTGCCGCGTTCACCGGAAGAAATTCAGAAATTTGAATCCCTAGTTAAGAGTGCCATCGGATTCAATGCGAGCCGTGGTGATTCCGTTAAAATTGAAAACATTCAATTCGCTCAAGAAGATTTTAGCGAATCAGAGCGGTTGCTCACCAACTTGGAAATCAAGCGAACGATTCAAGGTGTCTTCAAATGGTCCATGATGGCCTTCGCATTGGCCCTGTTTTTTATGATCATCGTTCGTCCATTTATGCAGTGGGTGACAGACAGTTTCCAAGACTCTGTTGAAGAGATGCTGCCTCGAACCATAGAAGAGCTTGAGGAATTGCAAAGCGTGGACAACACCCTTCCTGGTATGAGTTCTGCACTGCCTATGCTTGAAGAGTCCGTTGATCCTGATAAAGCGGAAAGCGAATTGCTCAAAGACAGAATTCTGGAAATCATGTCAAAAGATGATGAAAAGGCATCAAATGCACTTTCACTTTGGTTAGTAAGAAGGGATGATAAAGTATGAGCCGCCTGATGAAAGTTGATAATGTTCAATATGAGAACCTAAAGGGATTTGAAAAAGCAGCCATTCTCATTAACTATCTCGGGAAGTCGGCGGCAGCGACTTTATTTAAACGAATGGATGACACAGACATTCGGAAACTCATTAACATTATGGCAAAATTCCGAGTCGTGCCTGTACATGTGACCAAAAAAATTCTTGAAGAGTATTATGAGATGGTCAGTGAATCTGAAGAATATATTTTTTCGGAACAGCTTACTCAGAAGGACAGCATTGTGGACGCTCTCGGAGAGGAGCGAGCTCGCGGAATTCTTGGGGGCCTAAATTCAAATGTAACCCAAGCGCGAACACTAGAGAGTCTAGAAATGGTTGATGCAAAGTCGCTGGCAAACTTTCTCGTCAGCGAACATCCTCAAACGGTAGCGGTCATCCTCTCCCATCTTGAAGCAGAAAAAAAATCGGAGGTATTACGACGTCTTCCGGAAAATCTGCAAGCCGAAGTGGTGCTAAGGATGGCAAATCTCGAACACGTGGCGCCCGAACTTATAGCTGAGGTTGATCGAGTTCTTCGGGCCGAACTTGCATCAATGAGTACGGTGGAACAGGCAACTCTTGGTGGTGTGCAGCCTGTGGCGGAGATGCTCAACGTGATGGATAAAAATACAGAAGCATCCATTATGTCACGGCTTGAAGAAAAAGATCCAATTCTTGCCGAAGAGATTCGTAAGTTGATGTTCGTATTTGATGACATCGTTAAAATTGATGATAGAGGAATTCAGGTTCTTCTTAAAGAAGTTCCAAATGATAAGCTGTTGTTGGCCCTTAAGACAGCGAACGAAGACATTCGTTCGAAAATATTTAAAAATATCAGTGCTCGTGCCGCCGAGGCCTTAAAGGAAGATTTGGGTAGCATGGGGCCAGCTCGCTTGAGTGACGTTGAAGGAGCACAACAAGAAATTGTTAACGTCGCTCGCCGATTAGAAGCAGAGGGCAGAATAATCATTTCTAGAGGCGGCTCTGATGATGCACTTGTTTAGTAAGGTAGTTTAAATGGCACAGCGAACGGTGATTAAGGCAGAATATGCTTTCCAGGAAATTCTCAAATTTGAGCCTCAACGGCTCGAATCAGCAACCGCAGAATCGATGGAAGATTTGGTTAAAGCAAAAGATTTTAACGAAGACTTTCAGATTGCGGAAGTCGTCCGAAATTTTACGGGACTGGCTGAAATTGAAGTGAAACGAATCGAAAGCGAAATTGAAAAACGGGCTCTCGAAGAGTTGAAGTCAGTACAGGAACAAGCTTATTCAGAAGCCTTCGATCTCGGTATGAGTGAAGGGCGTAGACAGGCGTTCGTGGCAACTTCGGAAGAGATCGAAAGGAAACTTTCGGATCTCGATAAGTTAGTTTCATCGATCCGAGATTCGAAAATTCATTTTTTAAATAGTAATGAAAATCAACTTATCAAAATGGTTTTTTATTTAGCAACCAAAGTGGCTATGTTTGAAGTGTCGCAAAAACCTCAAGAAGCGATTCAATCTGTATTGCGCGAATGCATTAATGTAACCCACAGCGAAGAGACCGTTAGAGTTATTGTAGCGCCCGAACAGTTGGATTTTTTGGAATCCTTGCAAAAAGAGCGAAAACGAAATTTGGAATTCTTAAAGAATGTAGAGCTTGCCCCGCAAGACGGAATTCAGCCCGGGGGCTGTATTATTGCTACTAATTACTCGGAAGTCGATGCGAGACTTGAAGAACGTATTAATAAGTTATGGGAAGAATTGCGAGATTCGATTCCACCATTAAAGGACACGATTGAGCATGGATAATATGGACTGGAATATTGATTTCGATAAATACTACCATTTGTTGGGGTCCCAACATTTCACAAGAGACAGTGGCAAAGTTCTAGAAGTCACAGGGCTCGTTATAAAAGCAACTCTTCCTGGAGCTAGTGTCGGAAGTATTGTTGAAGTCCAACCGCAAGGAACCGAGAGTTCATTTTGGGCAGAAGTGATTGGTTTCAAAGATCGCAATGTATTAATGATGCCACTGGGCCCTATGCAGGGAGTGAGTTTCGGATCAAGAGTCACGCTCGCGAAACAAGTCGCAACAGTTAGAATTGGAAATAATATTTTAGGTCGAACAATTGATGGTTTAGGTCAGCCGATTGATAGTTTAGGTGCGATGGAACAGCCTCGGGAGCTTCCACTTTACAAAGACGTTCGCAATCCCTTAGATCGCCGCCCGATTCGCGAGTCGCTCGATTTAGGAATACGCTCCATCAATGCGGGCCTCACGGTTGGCCGGGGCCAGCGAGTAGGTATTATGGCCGGATCAGGAGTGGGTAAATCAGTTTTGTTGGGTATGATGGCCCGTTATACTGAAGCTGATATTAACGTGATTGCGCTCATTGGTGAACGAGGGAGAGAACTTCGAGAATTCATTGAGGATGATCTCGGTCCCGAAGGCCTTAAGAAATCAGTGATAGTTGTTGCGACGAGTGATCAAGGGCCTCTCATTAGAATGCGTGGTGCTTATGTAGCAATGGCAATCGCAGAACACTTTTGCTCTCAAGGTAAAAACGTTCTATTTATGATGGACTCTGTCACTCGATTTGCGATGGCGCAAAGAGAAGTTGGGCTTAGTATTGGGGAGCCACCAGCATCAAAAGGTTATACACCGAGTGTCTTTTCGATGCTGCCAAAACTTTTAGAACGAGCTGGTTCTTTTGAAGAAGAGGGTAGCATTACCGGGCTCTATACGGTCCTCGTTGAAGGTGATGACATGGACGATCCAATTGGGGATGCGGTCAGATCAATTGTTGATGGTCACTTTGTGCTTTCGCGAAAACTCGCTCAACAAGGGCATTTTCCCGCAGTCGACATTCTGCAAAGCGCGAGTCGGGTAATGCGTAACGTAACAGATCATCATCACCAAGAAATGGCTAGAGAGCTTCGAGAAGTCCTCGCTACCCATAGAGAGGCTGAGGATCTTATTAATATTGGGGCTTATCGGCAAGGAGCCAATCCCAAAATTGATAGGGCCGTGCGCTTGATTGATCCACTCACCCATTTTTTACGCCAGCGGGTTGAAGAGAAAACAAATTTTATGGATACACTCAGGGGACTCCAAGCTATTCTTCATGGGTAAAAGCTCCCAGTTTAGACTGAGTTAAACCATTTTCAGTCAGAGAGTAGGCCCAGGCGCACATGAGGCGGGGTTGCCCCTCTGAGAAGGGGTTCCTCGGACGACGCTGCCAACGATGGGCTAAGTACTAAATAGAAATGGTATTAGATGGAGTGGTATCGATTGAGGGTGGGGGGAAACACTAGTAATGGCGTTCAAGTTTCGATTGGAAAAAGTTTTACATCATCGTAAATCACTCGAGGATCTCGCGAGGAAGAACTATTTGGCCGCGCAGGCGGATCTCAATGAGGCCCAGCAAGTATTAGATAAATATTATTCTGCTATTGATGAAGCTCAGACTGGGCGGCATCGGCTCATTACCAGTGGTGGTAATGCGGGAGAGAGTCTGCGCCAAATCCACGACTATATCAAAGGTACTGAAATTAAAATTGAACGCCAAAAAATTGTAGTTCGGGAAAGGCTCGCTAAGGTCGAGGAAATGCAACTCGCTTTGCAGGAAGCCTCAATTGAATATAAAATGATAGAGAAGCTGAAGTCTCGCCAACACGAAGACTATCGGCGTTCCGAGAAGAAACATGAGGAAAGAGAACTCACAGAAATGACTAACGCTCGATTTAATTTGAGGCAAAAGAATGAGTAACAGCTACAAAGATTTTTTTAACAAGGCTCAGACAACAAAAGGTGTGCGCAAAGCTTTGCCAGCGCCCCTGCGACGTGCCCAAAAAGAAACGAAGGGGAAAAAGAGTCGAGTTAATCCACTGATGTTGTCACTGACAGCCTTTGGTTTCTTGGTTACGGTGGCAGGTACATTTTATTTCGACGAGATCGAACGATTTCTTCGTAAAATAGATATTGGAGTCTTTGCTAGAGCGGCCGCGGAAGAAGCAACAAAAGAAAAGACTAAAGAGAATAAGAATGAAGGTGCAGGGATTGAACGTCCCGCAACAACCGCAGATGCTGCTCAAAACACGACAGGGAAACAGGCTGGTGATGCCACAGTCGATGAAATTGAAATAAATCACTTTGCTCGTTTGCGGGAACGAAAAAAGGAACTTGATAAACGTGAAGAAGATCTCAATAAACTCGAAGTAGAAATTGCGCAGCAACGGCAGGAAGTAGAGCAGAAACTCAAAGAATTAGAGGACGTCCGACGTAAGATAAGTTCTGTGCTAGAAGAAAAAGTACAAATCGATGAGCAGAAAGTAGAAAATTTAGTTCAATTCTATTCAAATATGAAAGCGCCGCAAGCCGCAAAAATTGTTGAGACAATCGATGAAGGACTTGCCGTTCAAGTGATTGCTAAAATGAAAAAGAAAAATGCAGCCGACATAATGAATCTGCTTAAGCCCGAAAAGGCACAAGCAATTTCTGAAAAATATGTTGGTTATCGTAAATAGCACAAGGAGGTGTGAATGCAGATTTCACTGAATAACTTGGCTCCACCCAATCCAGGGATTGGAGGAATTGGTGGGCCGGACAGCAGGGGGAAACCCGAGATGTCGCCTGACTTTAGGGAGATGGTGCAACAACAGCAACGTCGACCGGCTCTCGAAACGAGGCAGGAGTTTAAGGACAAAACTCCAACCGCTTCGAAAGAAAATAAGTTAGCGGCACGCTCATCCAATAATAAGCCTAATGGGGTAGCAGTCGTAGAAAACGACGAAGTGGTTGAAGGTGAGAATGAGGGAAATCCCTCACTCAAGGTGAAGCCTTCGAATGGCAAGACCAAGCAGGCGTCGGTCAAAGAAAACGCAGTTCTGAAGTTTATGGACTCATTAGAGAGTGAACTCGGAATTTCAGCAGAGCGATTCTCTGCTGCGTTGGCCCAATTACCAGCCGATGTGAAAGCGATGCCCATTGAGGAGTCTGCCCCTTTCGTTGTTGAACAATTGGGAGTTCCGTTGGCTGAACAACAAGGCGTGACGGAAGTCTACGTCAATCTGTTACAGCGGCATGGTATAACTGACCAGCCTATCGCAGTCCCGGAGCTACAAGAAAGCAAAATGACGCAAACTGATTTTTTTCCGCAAGCATCATTGAACAGCAACAACGGAAATGCCGACCTAGAGTTACCGATCAAACCTACAAACAGGCAAAAACTCAACGCAACGATTGATGAACTAAATCGCCGTTTTTTTGATGTAAAGCCGAAGCAGATGTCCTCACCACTATCAATGCCAGGACTTGACGGCTTGGCGCAGAGCAATTCAAGTGAGGCCTGGGGCTCTTTAGGGACGCAAGGGCTGCAGACGCAACCACAAGTTTATTCTTCTCAAGTACCACTCATGGATGACCTAAATAACAAGTATTTAGATTCGCTGACTCAAATGACTCAGCCTCAGAAACCATTTGAGGCAGTGGGTAAAGGAAGCGGAGCTATGGCCAATGATTTGCTGGAAGATCCTGGGATCAGTACTTTGAGTGACCTTGAGTCCTTGAGTTACGAAGTTCTGAATCCCGAACTGGCAACTCAAGCCGAGAGTTCCATTGAAGCAGCTTCTCTCAAAAAGATGGCTGCCCCAGGGATAAAGACGTGGTCTGTGGAGGAATTGCCCTTTCTTGCGAATGCACAAGGGGGGGAACTCAATCAAACTGCTAAAACGATTGATTCTTCGAATAACTCCAAGGGATTTCAATTTGGCGAGGACACGTTAGGAAAGTTTAGCAAAGAGGAAGCAAGCGAGGGGCGGGAATCTATCGAAAATTTGCCGAACGCATTTACGATCGCTAATGATGATGGCTATGAGAAAAATCTCAATAATCAATCAGTATTGAGGAACAACTCAAATCAAAATGTGGTGATCTCACCTCAGGATCGCTCCGAGAACCTCAGCAAAATCAGCAACGCCACGGAAGCTCTCGCTACTAAAGGCGGAGGAGAAATGAAGGTGATTCTGACTCCGGAGGGACTAGGAACAATTCTGCTAAAAGTGAAAATGCAAGAAGGCAAATTACAGGTTGAGATGAAAGCCCAAAGCAAGGAGTCTCAACGCCTTCTTGAAAGCAGCTTGAGTGATTTGAAACAAAACCTTTCCGCGCATCGGCTGTCAATTGATTCGGTAAAAGTAGATGTTGGTGGTGATTTTACACGACAAGAGTCATCGCAATCATTTGCCCAACCACAGTTTGATATGGGACGAGATCAAGCTCGGCAGTTTATGAATCTCTTCCGCGAAGGAAACCTTTCGCAGCGGCAGACGTTATTTGATGCACCGGGATTTAAGACCTATCGTACTCAAAAAGAGGAACCATTGGTGCCAATTTCAAGCGATATTCGCCCAAGAGCTTCTTTGAGCGCGAGCAAAGGCAAAGAATTGAATCTAGTGGCATGATTTGTGGGACCTAGGGAATTTTTAAGTTTTGTTCTCAGGCGAAGATGATCGACGCCTGAGAAATTGGAGGAATTGTGGATATTAAAACGACAACCAAAGCTTATGCTGACCGTAAGGATACAAATTTTATCACTAAGGATAGTGGTATAAGAACTCAGAGTGCTACCGAGATGCAAAAGATGGGTGAAGACAACGTCGGCGATGTCCTCAATAAGATTGCTGATCCGCAGTGGGTCGATCCATCAAAAAAGATTCGGGCAGTTGGAGATAAGAATCTTGATAAAGATGCGTTCATGAAATTGATGCTTACCCAAATGAAGCATCAAGACCCAACGAATCCAATGCAGGCCCATGAAATGGCTTCTCAGTTAGCGGCTTTCAGCTCTGTTGAACAATTGCAGAATTTAAACTCAACGATGGAGGGGTTGAAAAAAGCACAGGCTCCCATGCAGCAATTTGAAGCACTTAATCTGATTGGTAAATCTGTGGCTGGTGATAGCGCCCAGCTCGCAAGGGTTAAAGGTGATACCTCGCACAGTTTTCAATATCGATTGCAGAAAGATGCTGAAGATATTTCTTTGAGTGTCAAGAATTCACAAGGGGAAGTGGTTCGCAAGTTTACAGTAAAGCAACAGAAAGCGGGTCCAAATTCTATTGAATGGAACGGTCAAGATGAACGCGGCATTGAACAGCCACCAGGGGACTATACGCTTACAATTGACGCTAAAGATAAACTGGGTCAGCGGGTGGGAACGGAAACGCAATTTGACGGTGTAATCACCGGAGTCAACTACACTGGCGAGGGACCATTGCTTTTAGTAGGCAATCGTACCATCAAATTCAGTGATGTTAGAAAAATTGTGGACCCACGTCTTAAGAACGACGACCAGAAAATTGAAAAAAATTTGAGCCAGGACTTGAAAGTTCCATCAAATAAACAGGAAACTGTAAAAAGTAATCTTGATCAACTAGCAATGTCGAGAGGCATGTTGAATAAAGTTGAAAAAGAGACTGGCAAAGAGTTGGCGCCCTAAACGCCAGGGAGCAAAAAGAGCTTATGTCGATGGATATTAAAAAAATTAGTACTCTCGATACAGGTTTAGGGAAGTCCGGCGGAATTTCTTCAGGGAATCGAATTGGTAACGGACCGAGTTTCCAAGAGACTCTTGCCGGTCTGGAGCGCAACCCTGGGTTAGCAAAGCCAGTGGGGCTACCTCAAGAGGGGCTGAAGTTTTCTAACCATGCTATTGAGAGAATGCGCAGTAGAGGGGTAAGTTTTACGCCAGAGCAAATGGGCAAGCTAGAGTCGGCGGTAAAAAAAGCCGCTGAAAAGGGAGGAAGAGACTCATTAGTACTAATGAACGATACGGCGGTTATTGTGAGTGTGAAAAACAATACAGTTGTAACTGTGGTAGATAAGGCTTCTTTAAAGGAAAACGTGTTTACGAATATTGATTCCACAATAGTTATTTAGAAATGACTTTAAAAAATTGATTAAACATATTTGAGAGCTGGTCCCGCAAGGGGAGCTCTCCATTACCAGAGATGGACTGATTGAAGTCTCTGACAACATGGAGGTTGTATGGGTATTTTATCTTCACTATATACGGGTGTGTCCGGAATGACAGCTCAAGGTGAAGCACTGGGTGTGATTGGCGATAACATTGCCAACTCAAACACCGCAGGATTCAAGGCAAGTAGAGCCGAGTTTCAAGATATTATTTCAAAAAATTTGAAAGGGATCCTAGGTGGTAACCAAATTGGTCGCGGTGTTAAGATTGGTGCCGTAAATCCAATTCTTTCTCAAGGCAACGTCGATCCTACAGAAAAAGCGACTGATCTGGCAATTTCTGGCGATGGATATTTTGTGCTTCGGGGAAGTGACGGTGAATCTTTCACTCGTGATGGTTCTTTTCATTTTGATAAAGAAGGCTACTTGGTTACTAATGATAACCAGCGTGTACAAGGTTTTGAAGCGGATGAAAAAGGCCGCGTGATCAATAAGGTTGGCGATATTAGATTCCCTCGAGTTTTAACTCCGGCTAAGGCGACCACCAAAGTTAGAATGGAACTCAATCTTGATTCGCGCGCTGACCTTGCGAAGAAGTTCGACGAGAATGATCCGTTCACTACTTCTCACTATTCTACAGGTGTTGAAGTATTTGATTCGCAAGGGAACAAACATTTGATGACCGCCTTCTTTAACAAAGTGAATGACCGCGAGTGGGAATACCGAGGAATGGTCGATGGTAAAGAAGTGACTGGTGGTGACGTTGGAGTTCTCAAAGAAGTTTGCCGCGGTAAACTGACTTTTAATGTGGATGGAAAACTTGAAACTGAGGAATTAACGAAGAGTGCTTTTAACTTTAAAGACGGAGCACTTCAAGATCAGCAGATCGCTATCGATTTTGGTGATTCAATTAAGACTGACGGCGGTAAAGGTGTAGAAGGAACTAAACAATACGGTCGTGATTCTGACCTCATCGCTTGGGGTCAAGATGGTGCGAGTGCCGGTACTATCACTAATATGTCATTCAATGACCAAGGGGTATTAACTGCCTTATACTCGAATGGTGAAGCCAGAGACTTAGCTCAAATTTGTTTGGCCAAGTTTGAAAATCCAGAAAGTCTTTTTAAAGTCGGTAACAACCGTTTGAAGGAATCCAGAGAAGGAGGAACCCCTTCTATTGGGGTAGCTGGGCAGGCTGGTCGTGGCAAACTTTTTGCTAAAAGCTTAGAACGATCAACCGTCGACTTGGGAACCGAGTTTGTGAACCTCATTCAGGCGCAAAGAGGATTTCAATCTAATGCTAAGACCATCACTACAACGGATCAGTTATTAGAAGAAGTTATTAATCTTAAGCGATAATAGTTAATACCATTTCCGTTTAGTTCGTAGTCCGTCGTTGGCGGCGTCGTCGGCTTGTGCGCCTTACAGGAAGTAAGGCTCCGCGCCTTCTCCTTGCCGCCTTGGTCTACTTTCTAAATGAAACTGGTATTAAGTTTTAATGTTGGGAAGGAAAGGACGTAACTCCTTTCCTTCTTTTTTTGACTTTTAGTAGTTCTCAAGGCACCACTAAGATTATGGAAATGATTGATTTATTATTACTAGTTTTGGTTGGAGCTTATGCTTTTGTACGAGTGTGCCATAATTGGCGACCAGATCCTTGGCCTGCAAATCATTTTAGTTTACCACCGTGGCAGGTTCATCGCGGCTATTGGGTGGGAGGCATTCAGGAGAATACGCTAGAAGCATTTAGAGAGGCGGCTCGCCGAGGTCAAAAAATGGCTGAACTCGATGTGCAATTAAGTAAGGATGGTATTCCTGTCGTCTTTCATGATGATGATTTGAATCGACTGGGCAAAAGGGCTGATAGAGTCTGCGATCTTACTGTTGCTGAAATGAAGCAATACGCCAATGCACCGACCTTAGCAGAAGTGCTCAGTGATAAAGAATGTGTTCCTTATTTTAATATTGAAATCAAAAGCCGTTCAGCCAATGACCAGCGGGTCACTTTGGCGGTGGCAGATTTGGTGAAAAAACTTAATGCTCAGTCGCGAATTATTTTTTCGAGTTTTAATCCGATGACACTCAGAGTTCTTTGGAAGGAGCTTCCCGAAGTTCCGCGAGCACTTCTTGCCACTGATGATGCCAGCGATCCTGATAGTGCCATTTATCTTCGTAAGATGTGGCTTGGGGGACTGTGCCATGCCAATATGTTAAATCTCGATAAAAAAATGATTACCCCACAATTAATGAAACGTTTGGATGAACGAAAAATTCCAGTAGCGGTTTGGACCGTGAATGATAAAGACGCGGCTGGCATTTTGATGAACAAAGGGGTGGTGAGTATCATCAGTGATCAACCAGGATAGATTGCGTTGAAAAGGTTCTATTCAAACTTTATTTATTAGATTCAACCTTTACTTGATTCCAGAGAGCCTCTTTTTCCTCGAGGCTTAAGTTTTCAAAATCAACACCTTTAAGTCGGCAGATTTCAAGCATTCCGAAGTATCTCTTTTCGAATTTTCGATTAGCTAAGCGCAGGCAGCTTTCCGGTTCGTGTCCAAGATGTCGAACATACTGGGCGACAGAAAAAAGGAGGTCTCCTAATTCTTCGGCAATTTTCTCTTCATGTTTTTGCATTATGGCGAGGTCGACTTCTTCCAGCTCTTCTAGGACTTTAGTTCTAACTTCCGCTGGAGTAGACCAGTCGAAGCCAGTTTTTTGAGTTTTACGACCTATCTTATAGGCTCGTTGGAGAGAGGGAAGGGCACCAGGAATGTCGAAGTGTTCATGAGTTTTCTTTGAGGCTTTTTCAGCCTTCTTAATGACATCCCAGTTTTCCAGTACTTCGGCACTCGTTTCGGCCTTTTCATTTCCAAAAACATGGGGATGGCGACGGATCATTTTGGAATTAAGTTCAAGTAGTACGTCTTCAATCGTAAAGGCACTTCGCTCTTCTGCTAATTGAGAATGCAGTGCAACCTGAAAGAGCACATCGCCGAGTTCCTCTTTCATGGCCAGGTCATCCAGGCGTTCAACCGTTTCTACAAACTCAAATACTTCTTCGATTGCATATTGAGTTAGACTTTGGTGGGTCTGTTCCTTATCCCAAGGGCAACCGCCAGGGCCGCGCAGTGCAGCTACAATTTCTACAAGTGCAGAGAAAGACTTTAGGTCGGTCGGTGAAATGGCCATCAACTCTCCTTTGGCTGGTCTTATCACGAAGACGTTTTATCCTAATAAAGACTGTGTTATGATCTAAATGTGATAAAACGTCAAAACCCGAATTACAATAGTGAACAGCCTCATATGCGCTACAAATATGAGGATTATACCCATCCTATCGTAGATTGGGTTAATAAATTGGGCTTGGAGAAGAAGTGGTGGGGTCGTTTACTACTCCGTGCTGAAGGTAGACTTCATTTGCGGCGTCTTTTTGTCTTAATGGTTTTTTCTTTCTTGATAGCTTGGGTGGTTAGCTTCGAGTTACCAGTTCCAATTAGTTACGAAGTTGGTGAGGTCGCCGCAACAACTTTGAGCTCGCCGATTACTTTTCAGATGGTAGATGAGGTTAGTACTGAAGAGCAACGCCGAGAAGCCGCGTCGAGAGTTTTACCGGTCTTTGAATTTGATGTTGATGTTTTTGATCGAGTCAGCAGCCGTCTTTTATTTACCTTTCGACTTTTAAGAACTGAACTGCGCAATAAAAAAGTTGACGAAGCGCCAACCGTCGAGTGGGTCAAACGTAAGATTGACACTCAACTCAATATTGACTGTCCTGAATATTTGGCGGCTTGGTTGAATCGTCGTGAATTTAATATTTTTTTAGAGAGTCAGCTCATTGCAATTTTAGATAACTGGTTTTCTGAAAAAATTATTGCCAAGTCAGATAGCGATCAAGTCTCTCGTTTTAGTACGGTTTCATTACGATCTCGGCAGAGGCCAGAGCGCGAATTTATCATCGATCGAAATGAGTTTATGGTTTTAGGTGAGCACGATATGTTTCGTATGAAAGATATTCGTGGGATGGAACGCTTAAATGCGGAAGAGCGGGATAATCTTTATTCCTTCGCTCATCTGCTGTTAGTTCCGAATGTCTTTCTAAATGAAGATGATAGTGTCGCAAGAAGAAAATCCGCTCAGCAACTAGTCCCGCCCGTCATCATGAATGTTCGCAAAAACCAGCCTATTATTACCGAGGGAAATCGGATTACTCCCAAAGACCTGGCGATAGTTCATCAGATTCAGGATTTGCAGAGTGATAATAGCCCGGCCTTGAAATCATTTTTTGTGAGTCTAATTCTGGTGACGCTGATGTTAGCGGCGAGGTCATTTTTCCGTCATTACTCACATCAGCGGTTTAAAATTTCTGTTAAAGATTTTTTCGTGATGGCGCTTATTTTATTGGGCGAAGTTTTGTTTACTAAAACATTCTTGTTTGTTACCGAAGGTTCGATTTTAATCCGGTATAGTGGTTTGTTGCCGGCGGATGTATTTCTAGCTTTGGCGCCCTTGGCCTCTGGCCCAATCCTCGTGGCTTTGCTTTTAACCTCTGGTGAAGTCGTGTTTTTCTTTAGTTTATTTTTAGGTGTGATTGTTGGAATGTTAGTGGGGCAAAGCTATTTCTGGGCCTTATGCGTGTGGGTAGCAGGATTGGCGGCCGCTCGTGGTGTCTTAAGTTGTAAAACTCGTAATGACATTTATTTTGGTGGAATTCGAGCGGGAATTGTTAATGCTTTTGTGATTGGATGTTGGCAGATTGTCCAAAACTATCAGTCTCCGAACGTGTTTCGTGATTTTCTGATTCTGATGAGTGCGGGATTTTTCTCTGGAATTTTGTCGGCGATGATGGCGATGATCTTTGTGCCAATTTTAGAATCGGTTTTTAATTATACAACTGACGTGCGTTTGTTGGAATTGAGTAATCTCAATCATCCTCTATTAAAAGATATGCTGGTAAAATCTCCGGGAACTTATCATCATTCTATGATGGTTGGTTCCATGGTTGAGGCCGCGGCGGAAGAAATCGGCGCCAATCCGTTGATGGGTAAAGTTATTTGTTATTATCACGATATCGGTAAAATGAGTCATGCCAATTATTTCATTGAGAATCAGAAACCAGGCCATAATCCACACGATAATATTTCTCCTTACATGAGTAAAACCTTACTTATTGCTCATGTTAAGGATGGTGTGGAGATGGGAATGAAGCATAAGCTCGGACAGCCAATTATTGACGGTATCCTTCAGCACCATGGAACCACTCTTATTAATTTTTTCTACAATAAGGCTCTTGATTTAGCCGAAGAAGGACAAGAAGTCCCTGAAGAGGAATTTCGTTATCCAGGTCCGAAGCCACAATTTCGCGAAGCTGCTCTCTGTATGCTCGCAGATAGCATTGAAGCGGCGGCTCGCTCATTAGATGAACCAACACCATCGCGGTTACAAAACATTGTTAGAAATATTATTCAAAAGAAATTTTTGGATGGCCAATTGGACGAGTGTAATCTTACCCTTAAAGATCTGACGAAGGTTGAAAACGCTTTCGTGCGTATTTTATTAGGAATCTACCATCAACGAATCGATTATCCTCGCGAAAATGTATCTCACGCGGCTTTGGGGCTAGGTGCAAAACCGGCCAGGCTTTCTGAAAAAGTGAAATCTTAAAGTTGGCCTGAGAATTGATCTCTCTGACATGAAAACTGTTGAGTATACAGCGACTAATTTACTACTCATGAGTCCGCTCAGTGTAGCATTTAAAGATGGAAAAATCTATTTAGTGAGTCGTGAATTGATTGCTCCAGCTAACGCAATGATGGAATTGGCAGGCGGTTCTGTGGTTTTTGCCAAATTTAAAGTTCGTTTAAAGCATTACCCGATCACGATTTCTGAGGCTGGCCAATGGAGTTATGACAAGCATTGGAGTTATTGGGAAGCAGAGTATTAACCGTGTGGGGGCCGTCTCTTAAGAAACAGAGCCTCGATCCAGCATTAGTCTTAGAGTTTAAGGGATTCTATAAATTTAATTTGTTCGGCTTCAACATGGCTAGTTTCTTGAAAACCTAAATACTCTAGGTATTTAAAGTCCCAAACCTCTTCCACATGATCGAGTGGAATCTCAGCTTCGGGATGGGGATGCAAGTTTAGAAAAAGGTTCCCGTTAGTGGAATGAATTAAGGGCTGACCAAGGGCTGACTCAGCACTTACGATTCCATCTCCAAGGCGATCCATTAAAAATTCGAACGCTTGAAAAACGGGAGGCAGAAATGCGGACTCAAATTCGCGGTCGAGTGAAGGGGGTGGGGTTTGAATGCCAGCATAGGCATTCACTTCAATATCATTAGGAACTACTAAGTCATCCAAAAATGCTTGTGTTTGCGGTGAGCGTAATTGCCATAAGCCTCGTAAATCCAAACCCGCATAGTTACGATTGAAAAGCTTCTCCATTTGGCGGCGAACCAAGTTATTGGACGACAGAATATTTGCCAATTCCAATCCTTTGAGGGGCGTAGATAAGAAATGCATTCTTGTGAAGTTTAAGGGTGAGCCTAGTGAATAGTTTAAGGAAGCCGCTTGCAAGGAGTAAAATCCACCTGCACTGTGGGCAATAATTTCAATAGGAAGCCCTCGGAGCACTGGATGTTGTTCTTGCCAATCAATAAGCTCCTTAAAAACAGTGCCGCCATTTGTTTTGAAATCTCCAAACCAAGTTAATCCTTTAACGACATAGGTATGACAGACAAACTTGGTGACTGTATCAATGATGGCCTGGCTAAAGTAAACTCGATTATGCGGGCTTGATCCTGGGGTTCCTGGGACGGCAGAATTGAGTGTGCCAGGAACTAGAACGACAATTTTATTTGGATTGCACTCCGCAAAAACAAAGGAAGATAGAAGAAAGATAAATAAAAAAACTTTATCTTTTTTCATTACTCTATTCCATGCCGTTAACATCATCTTTGAGTTCTTTACCCACTTTAAAGAACGGAAGCTTTTTCTCATCGACATTAATGATCTCTCCTGTGCGAGGGTTACGCCCCTTGTAGGCATCGTATTTACGATTCACAAAAGATCCAAAACCGCGAATTTCAATGCGATCATCACGCATCAATGCTTCCACCATAGTATCAAATACGGTGTTAACGACGGCTTCGGCTTTCACTCGAGTGATTCCTGCTTTTGCAGCCACTTTATTGATTAAATCGGCTTTGGTCATATTTCATCCTTGTAACATGCTGAATTGACTTAATTTTAGCATAGCCCAATAAACTATCTTTGTGTAAATGCCTAACTTCATTGATGTGAGGCGTTAGCGTAATTCGGCGCTAGTTTGTGACGATTTTGGGGCCAAAGATTTTTTTTGAAAAAAACCAGAATTGTTTATGATCTTAAAGTAAGCGTCAATTGTTGCTTGGACCATTTTTTTAGTATCAAAAAAATTGGTCACTTTATTTCGGGCTTTTTCACCGATAGGGCCACGGCTTATGGTTCCGGAGAAAATATCGATAAGAAGTTCGGCCAAACTCACAATATCAGCTGGTCGAAGTAGAAAACCATCCACCGTATCCTCAATGATATTGGCAACAGCACTAACTTCAGATCCAATAACAAGCTTTTCTTGAGCCATGGCTTCAATCAATGAATATTCAAAACCAGTAGTACGAGCACTGAGATTGATAAATACATCACAGATTGAAATGTAGTCGGGGATGTCTTGCTCCTTGATCGCACCTACCATTAAGACGCGACGACCTAAAGCCAAATTTAAAATCTCAAATTCAATGTCTTTCCATTTGGGACCATTGCCAACAATGATGAGGTAGGCACTGGGCTTCTTAATCGCGACTTTCTCAAAAGCCTTCAGAAGTGGCATGAGTTCGTCCATTTCAATCATATCAGAAGTTGTCAATGCCACTTGGGCGGAGGCTGGAATTCCAAGGGATGCTCGTAAAGTCTTGGCCTCCTCTCGAGGTTCCAAATTGCCAACTTCTAGTCCGTAGGGGACTGTGTAAATATGATAGTCGGGGTAGAGATAATAGCGTTCTAACATTAATCTTTGCTGTGGGTTAGTAACGAACACTCCATTAGCTGTCTTTAAGAGCTGGCGATCTCCTCCGTAATAGGTGGAAAGAAATTTATAAACGACTGCAATGGAAGTTGAAAGGATACCACTCACGCTCTCTTGGCGCATTCCCAAAATTGAAACTATTTGAACCATTTGTGTGGCATCGACGTCATAAGCTACGGCCACTTGTAGTTTATCTTTGA
>CAZYOE010000042.1:25833-31163 GCA_964648725.1 uncultured Pseudobdellovibrionaceae bacterium
GCTGAATTATCAATACTGTGAACCAAATCAAATGAATGTTGTTTATGAAGTTCATTAAATTTAACGAGTGCCAGCTTGCTAAATGATTCTCTCGAGTTGAGATTCGTTCCTTCAAGGAGAAAGTAGGCTGTTACTCCACCTCTTTCAACTTTGGACTTTCCCAGATTACTTTTGCCGGCAATGATAGTCACTTTGTGACCTTGAGCTGCCAGGCCTGTAGCTATTGGCCAAAGAAACCCATGGTCAGAGGCGCGCCCTAAAATGGGAAACTTCTGCGCCATTAGGCAGACATTCAAAGTAGTGGGGAAAGGTCTCTTTGCCATTATTAGTTACTTTAATATTCCTGGCGCTGAAAATCTAGCTTAATAAAAGATCGCAAGACTTGGTTCGACATTTGGTCGCGAAAGACTTTAAGTTCTGACTTAGATAAAAAAGGCAGTAAGACATAGGGACTGTTCCAGGGGCGATGTTCGTTATCTTTTTGTGAGGGGTGCCAAAGCCAAAAGGTATCCCCATCTTTCCAGGGACCCTGCAGTTTTCTTCTAGTGGGTGCATCCATAATTATATTAGTGCCATGATGTAGCGCAAGGTCGAGAAGGTCTGACTCGCTAAACAAGAGGTCATGTCCTCCGATTAGAACTAGAAACTGTACGCCATCCCAATCCTCAAATTGGGTGCGAGGCTGACGAGTCCGAAACTGCTCCCAGACTAAAGCAAATTGCTGTCGTATTTTATTTTGTTGGCGAATAGCGAGATGGTCCCAGTTCCAAAATTCCAAAAGATTTTCGTACCGATTCAACAAAGCTTGAATAAGGCTGCGCCACTCAATTTCCATACCTTTTTTCGATGGGAATACCCAGAGGTGCCTGAAGATATCAACAGATTTTATTGATCGATTTGCGTCTCTATATCCTTGAATTTTGGGAAGGCTTAAACTGCGTCGTCCAATGGAAGTCATGGGGCCATCAAACAAATTCTGGAAGGCCTTCAGCCAGATTGGAAAGCTCCAACTTCCTGTAGGCCATGGGGAATGGGTGATATAACTATTTGGTATGGCTCGAGCCATCGAAGCCAATGCGCCAACTCCTGCCAGTTGGCGAGCATTAGCTTTTTCAGGAAGCAATACATGAAATTGAGGTGAATTTAGATGCAACATCCAGGGCAATAGCTTTGCCAGCTCAACAGGTGAGTAAGACTCAAAACACTGAAGAATTTCGACAAAAGGATCGTCAAAATCAAAGGATTGTTTTTGTGTTAACACTTTTAGAGCAAAAGACTCTTTGGTAACGTGGATTAGTTCCTCGAGTTCAGGATTCCAAGTGGGAGCGATGAAAATAAGAGAGGGTTTCATGGGCGTTACCCCTGTAGGACTTTGAGCAGTCGGTCCAAGATACGTCGGTTAGCTTCAGGGATGGGCCGAGTTTTAAGTTCTTCGGGATAAACCCATTCTATTTGAGCATGGTGAATGGCTTTGGGTTCAGCTTTCCAATACGGGACATCATAAAATAAAATAAGAATACCAACATCCTCATAGCAGTGGGTGACCGCTAACTTTAACTCGCCAATTTGGGCATCTATTCCAACTTCTTCTTTAAGTTCACGAGCTAAAGCCGTTTCGGGAGACTCTCCAAGTTCAATTTTTCCCCCAGGGAACTCCCATTGCCCGGCTAAGCTGTGATTGTCAGGACGTTGGCCAACCAAAACTTGGGAACCTTTTTTGAGTAAACCTGCAACAACCGGAATCCAATGTTTTTTAGAACGCTTGGGTTTTAATGCCATGAGTATTTTGCCGCCTTCCGAAAAAACAAAGGGCCCTTATAAACTAAAGCGGCATAAACTTGGGTGAGATCAGCCCCATGTTCTAATCTCCAAGCAATTTCTTTATAATCTAAAATTCCGCCAACAGACACAATCAAGTGATCTTTCTTGGTTTCACCTAAATGCTGAACTGAGAGGGTCAGTGCCTGTCGGGACAAGGCTTTTAATGGATCTCCCGACACACCACCTTCAGGAGGATAAGGCAAGGTTCCTGGTCGTTGGAGAGTGGTATTTGTCAAAATAAAGCCATCCATTTTTTCTTGGACTCCTAAATCGAGACTTTCTTTGAGACTGTCTGGCGTCATGTCGGGACTTAGTTTTAAAAGCAATTTTTTGTCGGAAGCAACTTGGCGAATTCCGGCGAGGAAACCGCGCAGATGCTCGCGATCCTGAAGGTCTCTGAGGCCTTTGGTATTTGGACTACTAATATTAATTACAAAAATATCGCTGCATTCTTTGAGAATCGAGTAGGCGACAGCATAATCTTTGACGGCATCTTTATTATCAGTGTCGCGATTTTTGCCGATATTTATAAACAAAGGAACTTTAAGGTCTGGAGCAATCTTCAGCAACTGAGTTTTCACAATTTCAGCCCCTGGGTTTGGAAAGCCCATTTTATTCCAAACCGACTTCGTTCGACGATCTCGATCCATAATTAGACCAGGATTGGGGCCTTGGGGGCGAGGTGTAACGGTGCCTACCTCAAGAAAGCCTGCACCGAGATTTTGCCAGTGGATTAATTGTGTCCCCTCTTTATCAACACCACCGGCAATTCCGAGGCGATTCAAAAACTCGTTTCCCTTCCATTGCAGAGGTTTCCAGCGAGCCGGACCTTTGGGGCCAAACATTGCAACCAGCGGGAGAATCGCTGGCGCCAAAGTATGTGACCAAGTCGGGGGTAACCATAGCCAAGGCTTCATCGAGGATATAATCCTCTCAAGAGCATCGCTTTTTCTAATCTCTTAACGGCTACGCCCATCGCGGCGGAACGCATATCCACTTTTTTATCTTGAGCTGTTTTGTATACAGTATCAAAAGCTTTAGTGATGATGGATTTCAGTTTGCCATTGATATCGTCTTCTTCCCAGAAGAACGACATAATATCTTGAACCCACTCAAAGTAAGAAACGATAACACCACCTCCGTTAGCAATGATATCCGGTGCAATAAAAACACCCATTTGGTGGAGAATCTTAGTGGCATTTATGGTTATAGGACCATTTGCGCCTTCAACGATGATTTTTGTTTTAATAGTTTTCGCATTATGCTCATCAATAACACCGTCAAGGGCACATGGCAGAAGAGCATCTACGGGTAATTCAATTAATTCTTTATTGGTAAGCTCTTTGGCTCCCGGAAATCCCCTCAAGGTTTTTGCTGTAGCAAAATGCTCACGAAGTTTTGGAATATCAAGTCCGTCGCCGTTAAAAATTCCACCATCAACATCCGAAACAGCCACAACTTTAGCTCCTCGCTCGAAAGCATAAAGTGCGGCGTGCGAGCCAACATTTCCGAATCCCTGGATAGCGAGAGTTGATCCCGCAATACTTCGACCCTGAGTTTCAAAGGCGCGTTCAGTGATATAAACAACACCTAAGCCTGTTGCACCTACGCGGCCAAGAGTTCCACCGATTTCAACGGGCTTTCCAGTTACAACGCCAGGTTGGGCGAAGCCCCCTTGCTCTTGGGAATAAGTATCCATCATCCATGCCATGGTTTGTGCATCAGTTCCTACATCAGGTGCAGGAATATCTTTGGCTGGTCCAATAAAAGAGGCAATTTCAGACGTATAACGTCGAGTGAGGTTTTGCTTTTCTGTGCGCGACAGTTTGCGAGGATCAACAGTGATACCACCTTTGGCTCCACCATAAGGTAAACCTAAAACAGAGTTTTTAAATGTCATCAATGCCGCAAGTCCAGCGACTTCACCAAGATCAACGTTTTGGTGGTAGCGAACACCCCCTTTATAGGGGCCTAGAGTAGGATTAAATTGCACTCGATAGCCCATAAAAACCTGAACGGACTGGTCGTCCATTCTGACAGGGACTGCAACGCAAATACATTTACGAGGAACCTTGAGGCGCGTGGTGATATTGGGGTCAATTTTCATCAAATGCGCCGCTTCTTCAACAGCTTGAGAAGCATTTAAGAAAAGTGGGTGATTTAAAAATTCGGGATAATTTGCATTTTCATTTGCCATACGGGTAAACATCCTTTTCGGGTCTATTTTCCAATTAACAGAGTGAGTTTATGAAGATATAGTCACAATGTCGAGCCGGAATTGGGAAATGTATCGATCTTTTTGCCTGAGGTCCAATTCGTCGCAAACCTAGATAGGAAATAAATCGGTATGGTTAAAAAAGTAGCAACAGATGGATTAAAAACAAAAATACTTGAGCGATTTCCAAAGTTAGAAGGCAAAAAAGTCTTAATTATTGGGGATGTCGGGCTTGATGAGTATGTTTTAGGCCAAGTGCGGCGTATTTCTCCAGAAGCTCCTGTCCCTGTTCTTGAGGTTGAAGAAGAGGACTCTCGTTTAGGCCTTTCTGCTAATGTGGCGCAAAATGTAATTGGTTTAGGTGGCGTTCCTTACTTGGTGTCCGTCATAGGACAGGATATTGGCGCGAATACCTTAAAGACGCTGTTGCGCCAAAACCATGTGAGTGTTGAGCACCTCATCACCGATAATCAGCGCCCAACAACTCGGAAAACTCGTGTAATGGCTAAACATCACCACCTCGTGCGCGTTGACTATGAGATGAAGCAATTTATCGATGATAAGATTCGCTCACAAATAATTCATGAAGTTGAAAAATTAATGCCCGAAATGGATATTGTGGTCCTTCAAGATTACGCAAAGGGAGTGGTTGAGGCTAATTTGGTTGAACGAGTTGTTGCTATTGCACATCGCCATCAAAAGCTGGTGCTGTTAGACCCTCATCGCAATCAGCCGCTATCTTGTTACAAAGGTGTTGATGTGTTTAAGCCCAATTTTGAAGAGGCTCTTGCTTTAGCGGGTATGACTTATGAAGATTTTAAGATGCATCGCAAAAGTCTTGCCGAAGTTGGAGAGAGTCTCCGTAAATTTCTAGGGGCGAAGTGGGTGATTTTAACACAAGGTAAAGAAGGAATGACCATCTTTGATGGAAAAGAAATTCACCAAGTACCAACTTACGCGCGCCAGGTTTTTGATGTCACGGGCGCTGGCGACACAGTTATTGCTACTTTGGCCACGGCCATGGCGGCAGGATTTAGTATGGATGAAGCCTGTGTTCTTGCTAATTTTGCAGCCGGTGTTGTCGTTGGAAAGGTTGGATGTGTTCCTTGTCCTAAGCAGGAGTTGATTGAGTATATTAAAAACCACGGAGTGTAGTGTTCAAGTAAACCATTTTTGGCGGTAAGCCGCAGAACTTTTTTTGAACTTTATTGCCCGAGATCGCTAGTTATTGGTGGCCGCTATGAAGTGAGAGGGTTGCTTGCTATAAGGATGCCCCTGCCAACTGGAAGAGGCT
>CAZYOE010000043.1:0-9713 GCA_964648725.1 uncultured Pseudobdellovibrionaceae bacterium
AATCGTAACATTACATTAACAACCAATCTGCCGGTTTATCCCGGCGCACAGAGGTCTTATGAATGCCTTTTCCACCTGCGATAATAAATAGATTCTGCTGAAAAAGGCCAACTTCTGCGTTGGCTTCGCTTCAACTCTCACTCAACGTAGAGGAACTACGCCTCATTCGATTTGAAGCTTGCCGCCTTGAATTTGGCACTTTTTCAGCAAAATCTAAATAAAATCTCATTGTAAAAATCTGGCGCCAGAAGTCAAAGTCAGACACATCTTTTAAGATATTTTGATGAATCTGACTTTCGCAAAATTTGGTCATTTCGTTTCAAGGTTAGCTTTTTTCTCTGCGCGCTCTGCTTTTTTTGATTTTTTGCACTTCTCTGCCTCTTCTTTAGAGATGCCTGAGACTCCATTCACGGATTCACCCTTTGAAAGTTTTCCGACACAGTCAATCCAAAGTCCCATGCCATTCTTTTTATGATATCCAGGTTGAAAGTGAGCCGCCTCACAGGCCTTAATGACTTTCTCACACTCAGCGGACGGCATTTTTTGATCCTCAGCTCGTGCAAATAATACTCCAAAAACTAAACCAAAAGTGATTATTCCTACTTTTGCGTTCATTACATTCCTCCTCGTTAATGAGGTTACCCTCTAAACCTAAATCTACGTGATCAGGATAAAAATGTCATTAAAGAAGGATTAAAAAAGACTAATGCAAGTACTCCAACCAAAATTTCTCAAAATGATACGAACTTAATTCTTAAGGCTTCATCACTTCGCTACGCCAGAATGTGGTTTTTCCAGAACTACGATTCACATGATAATCCTCTTCCGTCACCACATTGATCATCAGATTTGTAAGTCCTTTTCTATTAAAAAAATCCCGTAGCCCTAACTTAACCTTATTTAGGATCGAGCTATGTTCAGCCCTGTATTTTTCATCTAGCATAATATGAAAGCTCACCTTATTGGCTTTTTCACTCACCATAAAGAACGATTTAACTCCCTCGGGCATTAATGGGTCAAAGGCAAGAGGATGGACTGTGACTTTTTTGTTTTCTTCCGTGATAAAATAAGGAATCTCGTCCGAGCGACCGATTTGACACTCCACTCTCTGAAAAGGTCTAGCTTCATCGAGACTCCGCGGAACTAAGATATCGCGCATTTGATAACGAATCAGCGGCATTGTATAACCATGCAAATTAGTGATATGCGTGTCCGTTGCATTCAAGGCGAAGATTAAATGATCTTCATAAAGTTCAATACCTGATTCGCCATCACGACAAATGCCCATCGAAAATCCCTCGGTACTGCCATAATGATTATTAACGGCGCACCCAAATGTTTCCTTTAGATAACGTCGATCTGTCTCTAGAAGTTGCTCTCCTCCGGAGTCAATAGAATCAGGAGTGATCTGTATTTTACCAATCCTCTGAGCATCCGCAATGAGCAGCAACAGTTTAGCATACCCGCTCAAGATGTGCGGTTGAAACTCCCGCAACTCCTGCAAGACATTTTCAAACGGCTGTTCAATCGAAATGGCACGATAATCCACAATTCTTTTTGCAAGCCAAATCCGATTACAAAAACTCATGGTTTGCGAGGAGCCGGCAAAACTTTTCGGAAAACCAATCATCGCAATCTTCTTTTTGTAACGTCTCTGACCAACGTGGCCACGCGCCACTGAAGGGGAGACACCGGCAATCACTTCCTGAGAACTTGAAACAAAATAACCTGGCTTGCCGGTACTTCCAGAAGTTTTCAAAACATGATAGCGACCCAAATAAAGTGATTCGGGATCGCCTTTTTGTACGTATTCATGAACCGTGTTCTGTTTAATCTCTGGATCCGTAACGATCTCATCAAAATGCTCTTGAATGATGTTTTTGGTCAATACCGGAAAATCCTGTGGCATTGCCGTCACCGGAGACAGATTCCTCTCCTTCATGATGCGTGTATAATAGGGAGATTTTCGGTAAACATAGTTCACCAATTGCCGCCATCGTTGTTCTTGAACTTTTAACATTTCGGTCCGACTCAACTTGGAGACGTTGGCATATTCGATCACATTTTTTACATAATGAAAAGATAGCATTGTATCCCCCTGGACAGCGCCAACAAGGTTCGCCACCTTATAATCATATTTCCTTTAATTTTCAACTTAGTACTGAGAAGTGACTAAGGCCTTCAGTCTGCTAGCGACCGTGCACACTTAGGGACTTCCGAGTTTCCGTGAGTAGCCTTATAGGCTGTCGAGTCCAACCAAGAAATAGGTCCTAAATTATACCGTTTTATTAAATTTGCCACTTCTTCAGGAGGGAGATGTGCTCATCAATTATTTTTTTACAAAATGTATTCACATCGAAAAGATGAATCATACCAACAAACTCAGGAGGGGTGACCTCAAACTCCAGGCCGTACCTCTCTCCTTCTGGACGTTCGTTGAATAAATTAGATACGCCAAAGGCTTTACCAATAAAGACCAGGCAAGAAATGAAGGTGATTGTTAAATAGATCTTATTGAGAAGCAGAGTATTTTTCATACACTCTGCTATTGCAAACTAAAGGCCTAATCGATCCCGTACCCTTAAAAGTTGAGCAATAATGCTGAAAGCTATCTCATTAGGCTCATTAGTGCCAAAGTTTTCGCCAATAGGGCAAAAAAAGCTCTCGACCCTATCGCCCGGAAAACCTTCTTTCAGGAGTTGACTTCGCAAGGACTTTGCTTTGGTTTTGCTTCCAATAACCCCTATAAATGGAAATGACTCAGTTTTTAGTACTATTCTTAAAACCTCGAGATCATTCTGGTGCCCCTTCGTGAGCAAAATGATAAAAGTCTTGGCAGGCAGTCTATTAATAAGTGTATCCAACTGGTCGTAGGATGTTAAAATTATTTTAGAGAGTTTTGCACTCTCCTCAGGGCCTTTATCAAGCCAATCTTTTCGATCATCATACCAGTAGATTTTACTTTTTAGTCTACTAAGTAATGGAATAAGGGCTTGCCCGACATGGCCAGCACCAAAAACAGCGATTGAAAGTGGTGAGTTGGCGAAAACCAGTTCAAATACCACTTTGACTTCGCCGCCACAGGACATCCCAATATCCCGTTGCAGATTCCAGCTCAATAGATGGAGTTTAGCTGTAGAACTGTTGGACAGTAGAGCAAGAGCATTGTCAATGACGACGGCCTCCAACTTCCCACCTCCTATGGTGCCGAGTGGGTCCCGAAGTCTGGGTATCACGATTTTAGCACCCAATTCCTGAGGTGCACTGCCTTTGACTTCTACCAGTGTGGCAATGCAGAGGTCCTCACCACTTTCACTGATAATTTTGGCCTGTTCTAAGAGACCATCACGCGATAACCAATGGTCCATCCGATTCTACCTTCCATTCTAATAAGGCATTCAAGACATTCTCAGGAGTCGCAGGCACTGGCAAACTCATCGTCCCTTTGCGCTGAAAGATCGCATTTTTAACCGCCAGCCAAACAGAAGCACTCAGTAATAAGGGTGGCTCCCCAACGGCTTTTGAATTAAATAGATTTTTATTAAATTCAGTATTTTCCAAAATTTCAATTTTCATTTGTTCCGGCAAATCCGTCATCAAAGGAATTTTATAAGTGCTCGGAGAATGGGTTTTTAGCTCTCCTCCATTATCAAAAACGAGATCTTCCATTAGCATCCATCCCATTCCCTGAATAAAAGCCCCAGCAATTTGGCCACGGTCAATTTTCTGATCCAGGGAGGTACCAAGATCCATAACTATGTCGGAACTAATTACTTTCACTCTTCCCGTGATTTCGTCAATTTCCACTTCCGATACACAAGCTCCTTGGGTGAAATAATAAAATGGCTTATAATCTAATTCCGGTGTTCTATAATAACCCAAGGAAGATAAACTAATTCTATTTAATCTTGCTTTTGCGAGAACTTCCACAAGAGTAATTTTTTTGCCGCTCTTGTGAATCACTTCTCCGTCTAAAAATCTCCAGTCGGCCAAGGCCCCCTTTGCGGGGCCGGATAATTCCGCCCACTCCCCCACCGACAACCAGTGATCCAAAAATGAAAGGAGATTTTCTTTCAAACTCCTGCAGGCGATCAAGGTGGCCATTCCATTCATGTCAGCTCCGGAGGAAGCGGCCGTTGCTGAGGTATTGGCGTTTCGTTCTGTACACGTTGCTAAAACCTGAATCTTATCCAAGCCTATGCCAAACTCATGACTCAGCACTTTGGCAATCTTTGTCTGCACGCCTTGTCCCATTTCCACCGCGCCAGTAGACACTTGAGCCGTACCATCTGTTTGCAAATGAATTAAACTGCTTGCTTGATTCAAAAATTTGCTCGTAAATGAAATGCCAAACTTTGAAAAAGAAATCGACAGACCTCGAATCAATCTTTTATTTTTGACATTAAACTGATCTATCTCCTGCCTGCGCGCTTCAAAGTTTGAAAGGGCCATGGCTCTTTCATAGAGTCGATGCAGCTGATTGTTTTCAACTGTTTGTCCGTAGGGAGTCAGCTCCCTGTCTAACTTTCCATAAAGATTGTTTTTACGAACTTGAGCTGAGCTCAGCGCCAAATGCTGCGAAATTTCTTCTAAAATATTTTCGATGGCTAAATTTCCCTGAGGCCCCCCAAAACCACGCATCGCGGTATTGGATGGTTTATTGGTCTTCACAACACAACCAGTGATTTCAACGTGATCCAAAAAATAAGCGCCATCGGAGTGGTACAAAGCACGATCCAATATAGCGGGCGACAAATCCGTATAAGCACCACCATCTGCAATTAAAAACATCTTAACGGCAAGGATACGACCCTGTTCATCATAGGCAACATCATACTCCACATGAAATGGATGCCGTTTGCCAGTCATTAAAAAATCTTCATCGCGACTCAAAACTAAACGAGCTGGCCTCTGAAGGCGGTGAGCCACCACCGCAGCAATAGCGGCAAAATGACTGGCCTGAGTTTCTTTACCACCAAACCCACCGCCTAACCTTCGCACCTCACAAGCCACCTGATGAAATCCAAGTCCGGTTGCCAAGGCACACTCTTGTTGAGTTTCAGTAGGATGTTGGGTGGACGAATAAACTTTTAAATAATTTCCATCCTGAGGAACAACCAAACAGCATTGCGGTTCTAAATAAAAATGCTCTTGTCCACCAATCTCTAAGACCCCTTTATGCCGATACGGCGCCTGTTCAAGGGTAGTCTGTGGTTGCCGGCGCTTAAAGATTTTTCCCTGAGTAAGGATGTTTTTCCTTCGAAAGGCTTCACTAATACTCAATATCGCAGGACTCGGTTTGCAGTCGATTTTAATTCTCCTTTTTGCTTCAAACAAGTCCTTCCAGTTGGTCGCCGCAATAGCACATACTGGTTCATGTTTGTAACCAATTTCATCGAACGCTAAAAAGGGCTGATCCTTTTTTACGGGCCCCCAATACTTCTCGTGAAAGTCATCCGCAGTAAAGACACCCAATACACCGGGCAATTCAAGACAAGCTTCCCGATCAATCCTTTGTACTCTACCTGCTGCAACCGGAGCTCCCACAAGTCCAACAATCACTTCATCTTCTGAGCGAATGGAGTCATCAATAAATTCTGTTTCTCCAGTATAATGACTCTGATTCATGGCGCAGCCTCAATTTCACTAAAAAAATTGCCTAATAATCTTTCTGCTACTATTTTTCGATAGAGTTCAGACCCACGGTGATCACTCATCGGTTTAAAATAAGCACCTAAATCAATTTTTTCATCCTTAATTTCGTCAAGATTTCGACCAAGCCAATGCTGCTCTAGTTGAGGGATTCTCCGGACTCTGTCTGAAAGTCCACCAAAAGCACATCGAAACTCAACAAGAATACCTTTCTCAACCTTTCCAACAGCAGCCAGACTTAATGTGCTAATATCCATATGCTCCCGTTTTGATACTTTATCAATTCGAACCATCACTCCCTCTGGTCGAGGATTCAGACAAACAGAGGCCACGATTTCGTCGTCCTTTAAATCAGTACGACGATACCCCACGATAAAATCATCCAAATTCAATTCTCGAGTTCCACGAAGGCTAACTAATTGAATCGAAGCACCGATAACTGACAAATAGGGAAGAGTATCACCTATTGGTGAAGCATTCACAATATTACCAATCAAAGTTCCACTGTGTCTGATATTCGGGGATGCGAATATATTCAAAAATTTCGCAAACTCGGGGTGATCTTTCTGAAGGTAACGCTGTAAGCGCGATAGCGATACATTTGCCCCCACGGAAATGCTGCCATTCGCCTTTTTCACGATTTTATTAAGTACTTGAATATTTTTTAGAGACATCCATGAACGAACAAACTCTTCTCGTTTATTAAGTTCCACTCCTAGATCCGTTCCTCCGGCAATAATTCGCAATTTTGGAAATTTTAACTTCCAATAACACGCCTGTTTAAGACTTCTCGGAATAGCATAGGTTTGTTCACCCGATTTATAAAAATAGTTATGAATCTCCTGCTTAAAGATTTTTGGTCGAATCTCCGCAAAGGCTTCGGCCAACCTTAGTTGCGGGGATTTGGCGGCCAGTGCTCTCATCGCTCCCGTCAGAATATCCTGATAACCAGTACAACGACACAAATGCCCCGAACAACAAACTTTCACTTCCGCTTCAGAGGGGCCGCTTGATTGCTGGCTGGCTTGTTCATAGACATTAGCCAGATTGAGCATGAAACCCGGTGTGCAAAATCCACATTGACTGCCGAGGGACTCCACCAATGCTGACTTAATGGGATGTTCAGGATACTTTTTGGTGAGCCCTTCAATAGTAATAATATGGCAACCTTGCATACTCATCACTGGCATAATACAACTGTTTACAACTTGATATTTACCCAAACCATCTTTATCAACCAACACAGAACACGCGCCACAATCGCCCTCAGCACATACTATTTTAACGCCACTTAAATGTCTTTGTTCGCGCAAAAATCTTGCTAAAGTTTCTGGGCCTTGAGTTAAAGGGATCTCGACAAGATAATCATTAATTCCTAAAGTAATTTTATGCTTAATCATTTGCAAACCAATCAATAAGTGAATCCTTAAAAGCTTACCATCACTCAGAAGCAAGCTGACAAGGACTAATTTTTAATTGCAGAATCTGCCCCATTAATGAGAATGCAACGAGACTTCTATTCTAATACCTTTTCCATTTAGCTCGTAGCCCATCGTTGGCTGCGTCGATGATAATCAAATTTAATTTGAAGTTAGCGGTGAAGCCCCCGAATCAGAGCTGTAATCGTGAAAATCCTAGACTTTACCGGTAGAACCAAATCCACCCGCACCACGTTCCGTGTCAGAGAGATCCTCAGCTTCTACCCATAGAGCTTGAATCACCGGAACTAGCACACATTGTGCGATTCGCTCTTGGTCACGAATTTCAATGGACTCCTGTCCATGGTTCAAAAGCAAAATTTTTACTTCGCCACGATAATCAGCATCTATGGTTCCTGGCGTATTTATAATAGTCAAACCATGCTTCCACGCCAAACCACTTCGCGGGCGCGCCTGCAGCTCATAACCCGGTGGAATTTCAAAACTTAATGCGGTTGGCACCATAACTCGTTCGCCAGGTTTAATGGCAATTGGAGTTTCTAATTGCGCTCTTACATCAAAGCCACTGGCATGGGCGGATTGGTATTTAGGAAGTTCACCTTTGAAATGAGTTAGTTTTTTAATTTTTACTGGAATTAATGGATGCATGCCCCCCCCTATTTGATCGTATTTTCCCACCATGAGCGGTAACTTTTAAGGTTCGATCCAAGCAGAAGTCCACCTAATTTGTCGAGCTGAAAGTATTTTTCGATGTAGGCCGCCAACGATTTTTTGTTCACAGCTTCAATTTCATCAATGACTTCTTGCACAGGCTTATAGCGCCCCAAGACCATCTCGTTAATCCCCAACGAAGTCATGCGGTTTTCTACATCATCAGAGCCCAGCAAAATTGAACCTATGACTTGTGTTTTGAAAAGCTTTAAATGATGAGCTGAAACACCTTTTGCTCTGATCTCGTACATGGATTTTAAGATCGTGTTTACAACCTCTTTTAATTTATCGGTTTCAACACCGGCGTAGACCATTAAAATTCCAGAATCTGTAAAGGTATTAAGTGAACTGTAAACAGAATAGGTCAGACCTTTACGTTCTCGCACACTTTGAAACAATTTCGAAGTCATTCCGCCACCTAAAAGCGCATTGACTATGAAGGCCTCAAATCGAAGTGGGTCATTGTATTTTCCTGTGGGCAGACCAAGCAATAAATGAGCTTGATCGGTCGACTTATCAATAATTTCCGAAAAGGAATGAAACTTTGATTTTTCTCTAGGCTTTAAGGCACGACCTCGCGACTTTTGCCCCAAATGTTTTTTGATTTCCTCAACCAAGGCCTCATGCTCTACGTTTCCCGCACAACTCACCAAAATATTGGACCCCACATAACGTTGTGAATAATATTTATTTATATCTTTCCGGATCATTTTGGTCAGCGACTCTTCGGTTCCTAAAATTGGGCCCCCTAAAGGATTGCCCTTAAAAGCTCGTTCGAGAAACTCATCATAGATATGATCTTCATGATTTTCAAAACTACTGCTGAGCTCTTGCAATACAACCGCTTTTTCTAACTGAAAGTGCGGCTCTTTTAAATTCATATTGGAAACTAAATCAGCAAGAACTTCAACGGCCCTTTTCCAATGATCCCGTAAAACAAGGGCGTGATAACAGGTGTATTCGCGAGTGGTATAAGCATTCAACTCGCCGCCAACTTCTTCAAGGGCCTTAGCCAACTGATAGGAAGTGCGTTTTTTTGTACCTTTGAATGTTAGATGCTCAAGAAAATGAGAAATCCCAGCCTGACTGGAACTCTCATCCCTGGTTCCAGCCATAACCCATATACCAATAGCAACAGCCCGAGTATGAGTGTGTCTTTCACTCACTACTCGAATGCCGTTTTTTAAGGTCGTTTTAGCAAAAGCGAGATCTCCTGCTTCAGACCTTAATGTTTTAATCATTAGCTGTTTTTTCTAATAGAGCTTTGCGAGACAACTTGATTCGACCAGAACGATCGATATCAAGAACTTTCACATCCACGATATCGCCTTCGGCCAAAACGTCAGTCACGTTACGAACACGTTCATGAGAAATCTCAGAAATATGCAATAAACCTTGAGTGTTAGGAAGCACTTCAACAAAGGCACCAAAGTCAGTTATTTTAACAACTTTACCTTTATAGGCTTTGCCCAACTCAGCTTCAGCACAAATTTCGTTGATCATCTTTAATGCTTTGGCAGTAGCCTCTGGATTTGAAGAGGCGATATGAATTGTCCCATTATCTTCGATATCAATTTTAACACCGGTTTGTGCAATAATCTCACGAATCGTCTTACCGCCAGCACCAATGACTTCGCGAACCTTATCTGCTTTGATCTTGATCGTTTCAATACGAGGAGCATATTCAGAAATTTGACCCCGTGGAACTTTAATGATCTTTTCCATCTCACCAAGAATATGCTGACGTCCATCCTTCGCCTGGCGAAGGGCGGTCTCCATCACATTAAAGCTGATAGAATCAATTTTAATATCCATCTGCAATGAAGTGATACCTGTGTTGGTTCCTGCAACTTTGAAATCCATATCACCCAAATGATCTTCGTCGCCCAAGATGTCACTGAGTACTGCTAC
>CAZYOE010000043.1:9723-30911 GCA_964648725.1 uncultured Pseudobdellovibrionaceae bacterium
GCTACATTTTCGCCTTCTTTAATAAGACCCATAGCGATACCAGCTACGTTACCTTTAAGAGGTACACCTGCATCAAGAAGAGCTAAAGTGGCAGAACAAACAGTACCCATTGAACTTGAACCGTTACTTTCCAAAACTTCACTCACTACACGTAAAGTGTATGGGAATTTATCATGATCTGGAACAACGGCCTTCACAGCTCTTTCAGCGAGAAATCCATGACCGACTTCACGACGAGATTGTCCACCCATACGTCCCGTTTCTCCCACTGAGTAAGGAGGAAAGTTATAGTGTAACATGAATTTTCGGGAAATAGCACCATGTAAAGTATCGACCATTTGTTCATCGTCACCAGTTCCTAAAGTCACAGCTCCCAACACTTGTGTTTCACCACGAGTGAAAAGGCCAGAACCGTGAGCGCGTGGAAGAATTCCTGCTTCACATGAAATCGGACGAATCTGAGTCACGTTTCTTCCGTCAATACGAACCTTTTTATCAAGGATCATCCATCGAGCAGCATGATATTTCAAATCTTCAACGATAATTCCAATTTCTTTTTCTCTTTGGGCTTTTAACTTTTCATCAGTGATTGGAGCTACGAGTGATTCTTCCGCTTCAGCAGTCGCTTTATCAACAGCTGCGTAACGGTCTTGTTTTTCACGAATACTCAATGCAGCTTCGATTTTTGGCTTCAAGAAAGACACTGCTTTTTCTTTAAAATCCGCATCAATAACAGGTACTGTAAATGCACGTTTTGCTTTAGAACCAGTTTTTTCTCTGAGTTCATCTTGTGCATTCAACAATGGAATTAAACTTTGGTGACCAAATTTTAGTGCTGCCAAAACATCATCTTCAGTCACAAATTTAGTCTCACCCTCAACCATCAAGATACCTTGACGAGTTCCTGCGATGATGATGTCCATGTCCGATTTTTCAAGCATCGCCATTGAAGGGTTAGCGACAAATTGGCCTTCAATTCGAGCCACTTGCACGGCTGCTGTTGGACCATCAAAAGGGATATCAGAAATATGGATCGCAGTAGAAGCGCCAAGGCTGGCTAGAACTTCCAAAGGAAACTGCCCATCAGCACTAAGAGTTGTTGCAACAACTTGAGTTTCTTGACGGTAGCCTTCTGGAAATTTTGGACGTAATGGACGATCAATTAATCGCGCCGTAAGAGTGGCATCTGTTGTCGGTTTGCCTTCGCGCTTAAAGTATCCGCCTGGAATTCTACCAGTCGCATAAAACTTTTCTTGATATTCAACTGTCAGAGGAAAGAAATCTGCATCTGAAGTTCTACGAGATGATACGACGGTGACTAATACGATGTTGTTACCACAAGTAACGAGAACTGATCCATCTGCTTGGCGGGCTAAACGACCGGTTTCAATAGTAATTTGTTTGCCACCAATTGATGTGGTTACTGTTGTCTTCATGAATTTACTCCTCGATTGTTACGACAAGGAAAGGTTAGCATAAGAAGTGCTGAACTTGAAAAGAAAAGAGGACCTTTCTGGCCCTCTTTTTTTACTGATTTTACTTACGGATTTCTAAATCTTTAAGAATCTGCTGATATTTTTCGTTATTTGTTCGCTTCAGATAATCCAGAAGCTTACGACGACGGTTAACAAGAGACACGAGGCCTCTTCTTCCGTGAACGTCTTTTTTATGGATTGTGAAATGTTGAGTTAAATCTGAGATACGATGAGTTAAAAGTGCAATCTGAACTTCTGAACTTCCGGTATCAAGATCGCCTCTTTGATATTTTTTAACAACTTCTTCTCTTTGCGTTCTTGTGAGTGCCATTAAACTCCTCCAATTTCTATTGGTAATTGTCTGTTTTATTAAACCAATGCCCTTTTTAACGTCATGGCTGTCGCTATAAAAGCATGGTGAAAGGACGGTTTTAATTGGTCCTTAGGGAAAGGTCAATACCGGAAAACTCGGCGGACCACAAATCCTTTGTCTTTTTCTAGTCCAATGAGAGCTAAAAGCTCTTCGGGTCTCTGACTCAAGATTTTAACTCCCTGATCCCTCTCGGGGTCGAACACGGCAATCAAATGACGGCGCAAATCATGTGAAATTTGCCCGTTGCGAATGAGGCCTTCGCTATGCCCACCCACGCGTATTGTTTTAAAGCCTGGAAGTGCAGCTAGGAGAGGTACAAACGAAGGCTTATTATTAAAATCAACTGATCTATCAACCTGCTCAAGATTAATGGCATGATCCAAAGAATAGGGTGCTGAATAGGTTCTTATTAAGCCAGTCATAATAGCACCACAGTCCAAATGTCGCCCCAATTGCTGAACCCATGTGCGAATAAAACTTCCCTTTGAGCAATTCAATCGAAAACGAAAATGGTGGTCTTCAGTGAGCCCTAAATACTCAACACCCCAAAAACTCATGGGTTTTTTGGGTATTTCAATGGGAACAAGACCCTCGCGGGCCTGTTCGTATAACTTGCGACCATCTACTTTTTTTGCTGAATAAATAGGCACTTCCCAAACGAATTCACCCGCTAAGGCCAATCCGGTATTAACTACTTCGGCATCAGAAACTGTAACAGAGCTTTCTTTCGTCACAGTACCCGTACTATCAAGTGTGTCAGTTTCAATCCCTAATTTTAGAGTCACTTCGTATTGCTTATCTTGCTCAAGAACATACGAACTCATTTTGGTGGCTTCCCCCAATAAGAGAACCATCAAGCCTTCGGCCAAGGGGTCCAATGTTCCCGCATGCCCTACATCCTTTATTCCGAGACTTCTACGAACTTTATGAACGATATCGTGACTAGTAATTCCAATGGGTTTGCGGACAAGAAGAAGTCCATGAATGTTTGATGCCATCTAATTAATCCGAACTTTCGTCGGTTTTCTTGATAGCACCCGACTTGGTCATATCATAAATCAACTTATCAACTGCCAATGTTTTATCAAAAGTGCTGTCATAGTGAAACTCAAGCTTAGGACAAAACCGTAACTTTAAATCCGAGGCCAAATGCTTTTGAATAAGTCCCACACGCTTTTCAAGTTTTTCAACCAGATTGTCGTGTTCTTCGTCAGTTTTACCATATTGATGCACAAATACTTCCGCAGTTTTCAAGTCTCGAGGAATTTGCACGCGAGTGACTGAAACTAAACCATCTTCATTTACATTTAAATTCTTCAACAAAAAACTAGCGAGGCTTTCCTGAATTTGCTTTTCGATCCGAACTTGACGTCGATCATGTTTTTTAAATTGCATACCATACTCTCCCAGTGGAGGCTCAAGCCAAAGCCCAACCCTCATCTCTATTAAATTGGTACTGGCTAACGGATTTTGATTTCAGCTAAGGCAGCCAAGGTTAAGCAACTGAGGGGTACGACTGTACTCCGCAAGAAGCGAGACCGAAGGCTAACACTGCATGAAGTCAAAAGACCGAGCCAGTTAGACGGATGCGGAGGTTTCTGTGAGCCCCCGTCGAACTTCTTCCCTGGTGTATGCTTCAATGATGTCACCAACTTTAAGGTCATTATAATTTTCAATTCCAATACCGCACTCAAAGCCTGCTGCAACTTCTTTTGCATCGTCTTTGAAACGCTTCAAACTGCCAATTTTACCTTGGTATACCACTACTCCATTACGAACCAAGCGAACCAAGTGGGCTCTGGCAACTTTACCATCTAGAACAGAACAACCTGCAATGGTTCCAATTTTTGGAACAGTAAAAATGTTGCGGACTTCAGCACGCCCATGAACTTGTTCGACAATCTCAGGCTCGAGAAGGCCAGCCATCAATCGTTTCAAATCATCCATCATTTCATAAACGATGCCATAAGTTCGAACTTCAACACCTTTGCGTTTTGCAAGAGCAGCGGCATTTCCGTCAGGTCGAGTGTTAAATCCAAGAACGATAGCCTTAGAGGTTGTCGCTAAAAGCACATCCCCTTCGTTGATACCACCAACAGCTGAGTGGATAACTTTAATCTTAACCTCTTCAGTTGCCAACTTTTGGAACATACCTTGAATTGCCTCAGCACTTCCCATCACATCAGACTTAAGAATAACGTTAAGAACCTTTTGATCACCCTGTTTAACTTTAGCGAAAATTTCTTCGAGAGACATTTTAGAAGATGGAGACTCCGCCTTAGCTTTTTGTGATTTACGAAGTTCAACCACTCTCTCCATTGTCTTTTCATCTTTTACGATGTCAAATTTATCACCGGCTCCAGGAACTTCATCAAGCCCAAGAACTTCCACTGGCATGCCTGGCCCCGCAGATTGCACGCGCTCTCCCAAATCATTCATTAAGCTACGAACGCGACCAGAACAGGTTCCTGCAACAATAAGATCTCCAACAGCCACTGTTCCATCTTGAACAAGAATCGTAGCTGTAGTGCCTCTACCTTTTTCAAGACGGCTCTCAATTACTATACCAGTGCCTGAACGTTTTGGATTGGCGGTCAATTCTTGCATTTCAGCCACCAAGAGCAGCTGTTCAAGAAGCTCTTTGATACCTTGTTTTTTAATCGCAGAAACTTCACAGAAAATATTTGATCCGCCCCACTCTTCTGGAACGATTTCAAATTCAGTCAACTGTTGCTTAATTCGATCAGGATTAGCTCCAGGCTTATCCATTTTGTTTAACGCAATGACAATTGGTACTCCAGCCGCCTTGGCGTGATTTATCGCTTCAGCCGTCTGGGGCATAACGCCATCATCTGCTGCGACAACAATGACCGCGATATCAGTGGCGTTGGCACCACGAGCTCGCATTGCGGTAAAAGCTTCGTGACCTGGAGTATCTAAAAAGGTTACCAACTCTCCCGTTTCTAATTTTACTTGGTAAGCTCCGATATGCTGAGTAATACCACCCTTTTCACCGCCGGCCACATTTGCTTGGCGAATAGCATCGAGCAACGAAGTTTTACCATGGTCAACGTGACCCATAACAGTCACAACTGGTGGACGCGCAATTGGCTCGGCATTGATATCACCAAAGGCTGTGTCATCGAGAATTTCATCAGCCGTTTTAAATACGTTTTGAGCCTCCCAACCAAACTCTGGCAATATAAGTGCTAAAGTATCAAAGTCTAAATCGGAGCTCATATTACCCATAACACCATTTTGCATAAGCACTTTGGTCAGCTGCGCAGCTTTAACACCAATGGCCTCGGCCACATCACTCAACTTCATTGTATTGTTAATTTTGAGGATACGCTTAGAAGCTTTTGGCGTCGTAATCTGAGTGCGAAGGTTTTCCCGCGCCAAAACACCCTTACGTTTTCTTGGTTGAAATACCATCTCACGCTTTCTAAATTCAGCGGAGTTAAACTCAACTTCTTCTTCCTCAGGAACTGCAGCCGCACCCATTTCAGGCGCCGGCTTGGTAAACTTTTTATGTTTATCTTCAAATTTTGAACGCCGCCCAGCCTCTTCGATTTCAGGAATTGGCATCGGCTGAGCCACGAATCCTGCACGTAAGTTATTACGCCCCGCTGTACGCATCTGACCACCAGCAGGAGACTGGGAACGGAAACCGCCTCCGCCTCCTTGGCCGCCCCCCTGATACCCACCGCCACCTTGTTGGAAGCCACCACGCTGCTGGCCCCCACCCTGATAACCACCTCTTGATTGAGGAGAACTTGGCGGCGTCACGCGGCTTAAATCCATGCGACCGACAATATTCTTACGAACAACTTCATTGGCTGGTTTTTGCGAACTTGCAAAACCGCTTTGTCCTACCACGACTTCCTTCTTTCTTGCTGGCGGAGGAGTCGCTCGGCGCTCACCCTCTTCTGAAGGCGCCTGTGCTCGAGCTTGATGAGCTTCGAAACGCGGCTGCTGAGCCTTCGGAAATTGAGGTGGGATAGCCACCTGTCCAACGATATTTGACTTTTTAGTTTTCTCAACTTCTTCTTTAACGACGACTGTAGGAGCCGACTCTTTAGGAGCAGCTTCAATAATTACTTTAGGAATAGTCACAACTTCTTTTTCAACTTTTTCCACTTTAGCTTCTACGGGTGATGGAGCCTCAACAGGCTTCGATTCAACAACAGGAACGAGTTCTTCTTTCACAGCAAGCGTAGGCGCAGTTTTTGAAATCGCCGCCGTTTTAACAACTTTAGCAGGCTTCGCTGGAACTTCCACCGGAGGAATTTCTTCATGCAGCTCTTCAACAGCCTCATGTTCTTCTCGTGTGGCGTCTGCTTTCTTCGCAGCTTCAAGTTCTGCCGTTGCTTTACGTCGAACAACTTTTGGAGCAGGTCCTACTGGCGCTCCCGCGGCTGCGGCAGGAGATTCTGCTGCAACTTTTTTAGGCGTCGCTTTCTTTTTAACAGTTAGTTTTTTGCCAGAAACTTCAGCTTGAGAAGGATTAAGGCGATTCTTGATTTGTTCTACCAAATCCGGAGTCAACTCAGCCATATGGCTCTTTATTGGCAATTGCCATTCACGAATCTTGGCCATCAAAGCCAAAGTCTCCATTCCAACTTCTTTTGCAAATTCAAAAACCTTTGGATTCGCCACGAATTCTCCTCACGCGAAGAACAAACTATTCTTCATTATTCTCACTATTGGTTTTAGACTTCTGTCCTTCAAGCTTTTCAAACTCTTGCTTCAAACGCAAATCAGCGAGCGATTTAGCATCAGACTTACCTTCCTTACCTGTTCCGGGCATAGGTATTGGCTGACCTGATGTTTTGTATTTGTTTACCAGAGCTTTTGCATCGTTCAAGAGCTTTTCTGCGCGAACTGGGTCATCATAACCTGGAATGGCCATAATGTCCTCTTGACTAGCATCCGCCACAGCAGTAAAAGACCCAAATCCAGACTGATAAAGATTTTGCGCCATTGTTTCACTCAAGCCAGGGATAGATAACAAATTAGTCACTGACTCTGAAGCTTTTGCTTGCGCTGCTGAATCTGAAAGTATGTCAATTTTCCAAGTCGTTAACTTAGCCGCTAAACGCACATTCTGACCACGACGACCAATCGCTAAACTTAATTGGTTGTCTGGCACAACGATCTCCATTTCATGATTCATTTCATCAAGAAACACCCGCGAAATCTCAGCAGGAGCCAACGCATTACATGCAAAACGAGTGATATCTTCATTCCAAGGAACGATATCAATCTTTTCACCACGAAGTTCTTGCACGATATTCTGCACGCGTGAACCCTTCATACCAACACAAGCACCGACAGGATCTACCGTATTATCCTTAGAGCGAACTGCAATTTTAGCTCTCTGACCTGGCTCACGAGCCGCAGCCATAATCTCTACGATACCATCATAAATTTCAGGAACCTCTTGTTCGAACAATTTCATCAAATATCTCTCATCAGAGCGAGACATAATGATCTGAGGCCCACGAGTTGTTTGACGAACTTCAGACAGATAACCCTGAACGCGATCACCAGCTTTATATGTTTCTCCAGGAATCTGCTCACGCAAAGGAAGATAAGCTTCAGTTCGACCAAGATCAACAACCACCATGCCTTTTTCTACGCGACGAACGATACCTGATGCAACCTCGCCCTTACGAGTTTCGAACTCATTGAAGATAATTTCACGTTCAGCATCGCGTATCTTCTGCAGAATAATTTGCTTTGCCATCTGAGCCGCGATCCTGCCCAAATCCTTAGCTTCAATCTTAATACCAATGGAATCATGCAACTGAGCTTCAGGATCCAGTTTTAAAGCTTCATCTTGAGGAATTTCAACCTCCTCATCAATAAACTCTTCTCTAAGAACAACTTCTTTGAACTCAAAAAGTTCAACTTCGCCAGTTTCCTCATTATATTGTGGCTCAATTTCACGGTAGGTTCCGTATTTTTTTCGAGCAGCCAAAAGCATTCCTTGCATAATGGCATCAATAACGACCTTCCGATCAATACCCTTGTCTTTTCCGACTTGCTCAATAACGCGACTCAATTCTGAAAACATATTTTCGGATGACATAATCACCTCTTGTTTCTGGGTTTAGAAAAATCAAATACAATCTTTGCTTTTTCAAATATATCAAATGGAATCTTAACTTGATTGCCACCAGCAATTTCGACAGTGGCCGCTTCGTCATCAGCAGCCACCAACAATCCATCCGTATGCTTACACGCCTGCCATCGTTTTTCTTCTACACCAAGACTTCCGAGGGGTTTTGAAAGGCGAAACTCTATCTTTTCACCAAGAGCCTTAGTAAAATGCCACTTTTTATGAAGCGGACGTTCTAAACCGGGAGAGGAAACTTCTAAATTGTAAGCACCACCGGGAATGATATCATCAGTATCAAGATGGAGATTCAGGGCACGCGAAACATTAGTGCAATCATCAATTCCTACACCAGTGTCTTTATCGATAAATACGCGCAAGGTTCTTCCCTTGCCGCCCCCGGTAAATTCTATGTCATACAGCACACACCCCTGCTCCTCAGCAATTTTTTGGGCGATCTGCTCAAGTTGACTAATAAGAGCCTCTGACATCCTTTATCTACTACTCCACACACAAAAAAAAATGAGCCTTCTCGGGCCCATTTTTGTATTTACAAAATGACCATATGCTTGCGAACAAACATATTTACTCTAATCTTATAGCAACCAGAGTGAAAAATGTCACCATTTATTTAAAATCCCTAAGGTTTTTTACTAGACCATGAAAGCAGTAGCGCATCAGCCCCATCATCATAATACCGTTTACGAAGACCAACCTGCTGAAATCCTTTGTTTTTATAAAACTCAAGGGCTTTTAAGTTGCGTTCATGAACTTCTAACCAAACTTCTCCGAACGTATTTTGAATTTCAATCAAAAGGGCTCCCATGATTCCGCGTCCTTGAAACTCCGGATGGGTAGCAAGGCACCAAATCTCTACGGCATCAGGAAGGAGTCCGCCAATCTCTATAAAGAGAATAAAGGCCATGAGCTTTTCTTCTTCAAGTGCACCCAGAGCCTTGCCCGTATTCATGGCACTTTCTAAGTTTTCTCTAGTCCAAGCCAACTCCGCTCGCAACCCCAAGGACTTCCGACATTGGTCAACAATAGTGTCCATTGAGTCTAAATCTTGGTGGGAAAGCCTTTGGATCTTCACCCTGCTTCCGCCATAAAATTCCGAACCTGATATTTTTTACGAAGGACTTCAAACCATTCTCTCAATCGGTCTTCAGTTTGTTTTTGAATTAAAAATTGACGAATATTTTCCTTAAAACTTTCCAAGGGAAGATTGCCAAACTTATAGCGACTCTTTTCGTAGTACTCTTTGATTTCAAAATCGGTGACCGTCAAACTGGCAGCATCAGTTTTATATTTTAAGAACTTTTTGCTCCGAAGTTTGCGCAAAATCATGTCTTGCAACTCTGTGACAGAGATATCCAACTTTTGCCAAGATGACATACCATTGAGATGTTTTTTACTCTTCCCAATCATCTCTTTCAGTTCGTCATCAGTGACTGCCGCGACCGAAAAACTTTCCGCTTCAACGGCGACGACCTTCTCCAAAAGCGCCGCCGTCACCTGCATTACAAACTCGGGAGATGAAATATCCTCAACAAAATTAAGTTTCTGACCAGGAAATAATTCTTTTTCTAGTAATCGGGTCGCTATTACTTCACGAGAGGTGAGAAAATAATCTCCGACCCTTCCCACCACACGTGAAACCACTGTTGCGGCCCCAGCAACCTCAACTACCATAAATAAGCTTACAGCTACTAACAGAAATTGCTTAAGCAAATCCAACCCACCCCAATTAAAGACACAGCTCTATACCTCTAATTGTGCCATAAATGAGGAGGGGTTTCCAATAACATTATTAGTGCCAACAAACTTCTTATGCATGATTAAACCAAACAGCTATAGCCAAATGTTAAACTTATTCAGCCTACAGACAAAGGTTGTTACTACGGCTTTTATTCACCAGGATCTAGGGCTCCCGAATTTGGGTTCTTATCAAGACCACTAAGTATGTTCTCTATAGTCACTGCATCAGCTTTAATGGAGTCACTGGCCTTTCGTTGACTACGACTGCAGTTATCAACGTTTATTTTTAAGTAAAAATCCTCAGACTTGCTTTTCCCTTTTAACTTTTCGAGAATACTAGAATTTACACAGATGGCGAATCTGTCACGCTCTGCATAGACCCCGCCCACAGATTCTTTAAACTTTGAATCCTCAAAATTATTAGGACCTGCATCAGTCATGATCTGACACCCAATGCCGGTCTTCAAACCACTCGGGCATCCCTGGAAATCCCCAATTTCATCTGGGCGATAGGCCCGTTTCCCAATTTGCCGACAGCGGTTGAGTTTACAGTATTCGAAAAGAATCATTTTAGAATTATTCGGGAAGGTACGAATTTGGATTCGTTCACTAAAGTTCAAGGTTGCCACTTCCGCCATAAGCTTGAGTGAAGGTAAACCTACCAAAAGTAAAACAAGCATCGTTTTTTTCATTCACTCTTCCCCTTATTAGGGCTGCTTAAAATGCCACAAGTATGCAACCAAAATAACCTCAGGCTCACTTGGCATAATTAAATCCGTCGAGGCTAACTGCTCCCCCGCTAAGCAGTTAAAATAAACTGAAGAAAGAGAGCCATTAAGGATCTGAGGCGATTTATTTAAATTTAAAATCACCCTATCAACTAACGACTGATCAATGTCTGCCAATTATTTTTGATTCATAAGCATAGCAATGTTCGCTTTGCCATCGCCACTGATTTCGTATTTGTTTTTCTTAAGCCAAGAATTTAGCCGTTTTTCAAAGACACTGAACGACAAATCCTCATCCACTGTCGCGATGAATTGATAGTAATCGCGAATAAAGTCTTGAGGCCTATTGATTTCAGCTTTCAAACTGACACCAAACAAGAGTATAAATGAAAATATCAGGTTAAATATGATTCGTAGCATGGAACTCCCTCGCATTAACAGTAGCATATGCAATGTTTGCGCCATGAAGCTTATCACCAAAACCCTTTAACAATTGCCCTTACCCTCCAAGAAAATTGCAGCTGTATAACAACATAACATAACAACATTGTAACTACACAGCGACTTTGGCCGGTTGATTAGGACTTCCAACAGAAATCTTTGGTGAGGCAAAAGAAGTATGGCTGCAAGTAAACTTCGCGGACTTGCCAATGTTTCAGCTGATCAATGGAAAAAGCTCGAAAGTGTTTTTGAAAAGAGCACTACACCAGTTAACTTAGACTTTATTAAAAAGAATGCTTGGTGTTCGAACTCTCTGGGCTCTGTCCCCCAAAAGCCCTATTCTTTTGTGCAGGTTAGTTTTGAAAGGTAACTACAACGATTGGTCGCTTGACCAGTGACCGATTCAAAAACAAAATCAGTCTGCGGAGGCAATTCATCAAAATAAATTTTATGTTTAAAACCAACAAACCTCAAGAAGTAGAGATCGCAAATAGGCCAGATGGTGCAGTTATTATGGGTTTCAAGGTAAATGTTTTTATCATAGGACCCCCTTTTTGGTGTTTTAACTTTGCCACGAAAATGGACAGTCGAATTCAGACTTGAAGGGACCTTTATAAGGTCAACCCGAGCTCCAGCAATTCCACCAAAGGTATCTTCGTAAAATGATACAGAAGCCTTCACAAGATCGTCTGAAGGTGTAGCAATCTCACATTGATATTGGCTGTTTTCGCCTTTGGCATTCGCCGTGAGAAATACAATAAGGACTCCTAAAGTCAAAAATAGCTTCTTCATTTTCTCTCCTATTTTTAAATGGAATGTAAACTCAGTTTATTAATACGAATTAACTGCAATAGAACGTTCACTTTAAATCAATCCAATTGGAAATTGAATTGAACACTAAATAATAAATTCTCATAGAACAAATATCCCGAAGCGTTGTTATACCCTACTTCTGATCATTTTGACCCGATTGAATTGTCAGTAAAGCATCGATGATTCCCTGGCCTTGGCGGAGAGGATCACCAACTGGCATTAGAGTTCCTTTTAATTGTGGGGATTTGGAAGATCGCCTTAACGCTTCAACGCCAGTGACATATGCTGTCGAAAAACTAGTTCCAAAGCCATTCCCTCCCTCGCCCAGGGAATTTGGATACAATGGGGTAGTTTTTATGAATTTGTTTGCCAAACAAGGTTTATGTAGATTCTGCTGAAAAAGAGCCAAATTCAAGGCGGCAAGCTTCAAATCGAATGAGGCGTAGTTCCCTTACGTTGAGTGAGAGATGAAGCGATTCCAACGCAGAAGTTGGCCTTTTTCAGCAGAATCTACGTAACATTGAGTGGATGCGGCTAAAGATTATTCGACTTACCAAAACCGTTAGGCCATCACAGTTCGATTAGGACTCGTTTTCATAAAGTCGACGACTAAATTAAATGCCTATGATTTTGAAGCTATCAGTGCTGACAGTACTTCCATGCCCTTTGGAATCAAAACTAGCTCTCCCTGAGAATCCAGTATTTTTTGAGTTTCAAGGACTGAAAACACAGCTTCAGCAATTTCAGGGTCTTGTGAAATTGCTTGCAAGGCTTCGCCGACAATTTTAGGACGAATGGCAGCAGCTTTAGCGAATTCAATCGCGGCAGTTCTTTGGGCACTATTAGTAATAATATTCACCTGGTTCTCACCATCTTGCTTGATCGTTGCAGTGACTTGTCGCAAACGATTGACCACTTTGCTCTCGATTTGATGAATCATTTGTGTGTCTCTAAAATGAACCTTGCGAATATACACGGAACCCAATTTATATCCCCAATCAGTCGATTTCGGACTCACTTCAAGGCGAACTGTCAAACTCATCGAATGACGTTCCTCTAAAAGTTTAGCCAAAGGAAGATTGCTCAAGCACCTGACGGTGGCATTACTTACGTTGGCAGCAAGCGAGCCCTTAGGGTCGGTGTTCTTAAATAAATAAGAGACAGGATCACTTACATACATTTCGTACCAAATGCCGATACCCATGGGGGCCCCTTCTTCGGAGTTTACCGGCTGACTTCGCAAATAACATTGATCGAGACGCAAATCTAAGGTGTAAACTTGACCAAGCCAATAAATCACAAGAGACTTCCACGTCAGAGTTGGCCACAAAAAATGCAGTCCAGGCTCATTAATCACATGTTCGACTTTTCCGAATAAGGTGTAAACCTGACAGGTCGATTCGCGAACGGTGGTATAAAAACAAATCGAACGCAAAAACTGGAGAACAAATTTTTCAACCACTAAGGCCGCTAAAAAACCATAAACAATTGACATATAATCCATTAGCGTACTCCTCCACATTGCTCACTGCATCCCGCCGCTTTATCTTTTTCGAGAATAATTTTTTTAGCTTTTTGATAAGTCGCCATCTGAACATTACGAACAAAAGATTTTAAAACTCCAGCACCATTTTGTTTGAGCACATTTAACTGTTGAGCCATGGCAATGAGTGGCTCGACTTCGGCTTGAGCTTTAAGTGTTTCAATCTCAACCGCGCGGCGCGACTGTACAATCGTCTGATCCGCCGCCGCTTTCGCGAGACTGATCTCTGAAGACACGTTATTAAAGGCGGTATTGATTGCCGCTAACGCCGACTCAACTTCTTTAGGAGGCTCAATTCCAGTGATCAATGAGGCCTCAAGAATAATCCCGTAACGGGCGGCTGATGAAACACAATCTTTGACCATAAGATCATTGATGTCGCGGAGGTTTTTACGGAGATCATTGATAGAGACTCCTTCGCTAGCATTGAGGCCGGCACTCAAACCTTCTAGTCCCTTAGTAACTGCGGGCTCCTTAGTCTTAAAATTTGAGATTTTCTCTCTCAGAATCGAAACAAAATATCCGGAAATATGTACGAGAGGATTCTTTACACCAAAAATATAAGCATAAAGATTTCGCTCACTGACTCTAAAGCGAATTTGTCCCGTCAATCCAATGTTGAGTTGATCATGGGTAACAGCTTCAAGACTCGTTCCCCCATGATTGGCTGCTGGATTCTCGGGATCAAACGCCATATTCATCGTATCTGTAGCAATCGAGACTTTATAAACTTTTTCCCAAGGCATTTTAAAATGAAGGCCGGGTCCTATCACTCGGACTTGCGGATAATGATAGCGTTCTTTTTCTTCGCTATTTAAAGACTCCGCGATAGTGTCATCCAGAGTGGATCGATCACCGAGGCGCTGTGCTCTTCCGAAAGATGTTTTCACGGCCCGTTCATTTTGATCCACAGTATAGAAACCAAAGAGAATGGTACGGACAAAAAAGTAGATTAAAGCTCCCACTATAAACGACATTCAGACACTCCCGCATCGCCGGTTTTTAAAGGAGCCAGCTTAGCATCCTGTGCCTGAATCGGGTCAATAAATATCTTTTATGGAGCAAGTCACCCTCCGAATAAGAGTGACTGATTTTTGAGCCATTTGACGAATCCATCAAAAAGCCTTGATGGTTGGTGGATTTAATTAAAAATTAAATCTACCAGTGATCGCAAAAACGTAGTGACTAAAGTTATCGAGCGGTTGTTGATTTGGGAAAAACGCTGAGTAATAACCATCTGTTTTAGACGTTAAATTCCAGAGGTAACGAAACTCCGCGCCAATCGCAAAATCATCAGAAAGTGCAAACTGCGCTCCTCCCAAGACTCCAGCATCCAATACACTCGAGTGTGATTGACGGTTTATGTAACTGAAATCATCAGTATACTGACGGTAACTATACACAGCAAGAGCCCCCGCGATTGGACGGATTGTACCTTTGCTAAATTGAAATTTTAAGGCACCAATTCCGGAATATTCATCGATATTTGACGGATAGGGATAAGTGCTCTTAAAAGATGCATATTGGAACATGCCCTCAACTAAAACTCTCTCTTGAGCTTCAACACCAAGACCAATTCCCATGGCGCCGTTTCCTTGAATATTATCCGCTTTTGGAAACTCTGTGAGTCCAACCATTCCAATCACATAATTTTTAGAGAAACTCGGTTTTTTACGAGCTTCATAGTATTCATCATGCTCATTTTCATGGGCAACATGAGCCGGAGCCACTGGAACAGGAACATAAACAGGGGCTGGAACCGGGACAGGAGCAGGCGTAGGTTCTCCCGATTTTTCTAAATCTTTAAATCTCTCACCAAAGAGAGTGTCGCTACGACGTCGCTCATCATGTAAACGAGACTCCTCAATTTTTTCTGTGGCTTTGAGTTCTGTTTCTACCTCGGCACGCTGGCGGTTTTTTCGGAGTTCTTCAGCTCTTGAACCAACGATGTCGGTGTCATTTTGCTCCGTCTTGCTTGCAGCGCCTGCCTTTGAACCGGAAGACGCCTGGTTCACTATATAGATAGAACGGTTTTGCCGAGCCTCAGATTTAAGAGAATTAGAGGGCTCACTTTCAGTAGGTTTACTATCTACCGAAAGTTCTTCAGAGGTCACAGGCTCCAAATCAAGATCAAAGGAGTCATCCGCTTGAGCTTTCGCAAGATATGGAGTTCCTAAGAGTAATAAAACTGCTAATAATGTTCTCATGGTCACCTCATGGTAGTTCAACCTAGAAACTACCGGAGCAAATACAGTGCCACGCCAAATCAATAAACAACACTAGCCTACCCTATTGATTTTACGTAGATTATAAAAGATTCATTTCGAGTTAAGGGCTGTTTTTGGGAACCATGTATTAAGATTTTACTCTATTCACTGAACTTTTTTCTTGAGCTTTTCAATGTAAAGCCTTATCAATCTAGCTCCATTTTAGTGAAGCCTCGGTGGTGGAACTGGTAGACGCGCTGGACTCAAAACAATAAAGCGACGAAGACCATAGCTCACAAGGCTACGGAATGAGTTGAGTTTTAAGAAATGCTGGTAGACGACTGGCGCAAATGCTGGTGGATTTATCTACTACTTAAGACGAGCTTACAGACGGTCTGTAAGAGCTGATATGTTCTTTGATAATTGAATAGAAGTTTTGAAATGGCCCTGTGGTGGAATTGGTAGACGCGCTGGACTCAGACCGCTGACCTCAATAATAGTCAGCATAACTTGAGTGCCCTTGGGGAAACCCTCGGAGTAGAACCGCCCAAATTCGGTGAAGGCTTCTCTGATATAAAAATCAGATTGCTAATGCCGAGCCAAGCCTTAGAGAGAAATCTCTTCGGAAGGTGTAGAGACTAGACGAGCGGGACCTAAAGCGAAAGCTACGGTCAAGGCATAGTCCAGACCACAAACTCCGACAACGGAGCTGGTGAAAACCAGAGTGGTAAGAAAATCCAGTGCCCGCAAGGGCGTGGGAGTTCGATTCTCCCCGGGGCCACCATTTATAACTTCCTATTCAATCAATCTTTTCAATCTTCGTATTCACCTAAATTTTAACCTGAACGAACACGATAATGGCATCGCCTTTCGTCCATGCATCTCGTTCAGAAACTTTAGGGAAATACCGAAAATGACGGAGATGACGAATGCTATCCAGCGAATCAATTTTACGATCAAATATTCTGACTTTAAAGGACGCGGAACTTTCTCCCTTTTGAAAGTCACGCATTACAAAGACGGGATCAAAAAAGCGGAAACTATAACTAACGACCGATTCAAAGCCCTCAATCACGATTGGCAAAACTCTAAACAGACCGAAACCAAACGTGATAAACTCCTCCGACTCACTAAAGAAATTAGAAGTGAAGTTCACCGAAGTCAGCAAATCAATGATGGCAAAATTAGACTCGTTAAACACATTGATAATCAAAAAATCCTCGCCGACTTTGTGGCAGAGCGAATTGAAGACCGTAAAATTGTGAACCAATGATGACAAAAATGCCTGATTTCTCGTCCATTTGACTTGAACACTTTAAAACCTGACTTTTCAAAGTAACGCCTTGGCTTCAAAAAGATTCCAATTTGGCACATAAAGTGTATTGAACCAATTGTAGGATTAAGTAAACGAGTTTCTATCGACCTCGGTTGCTCCAGGATGACTAGGATTTAAACATTTGATTGCCTTTTTTAGGCAAGAGGAGATTTATGAAAAAGATTATATTGTTATCAATTTTACTTCAGTCAGGTTTTGTATTTGCAGATCCTGTAAAGCAAATTCTTGATTGTAAGGTAGAGCCAAACAACAAAAATATAATTTCATTTGAGCTTTTTGGTGCTCTTTCAGAAGATAAACCTAATGACACAGTCAACATTACCAATGTCGCATCAATTGTCGGAGTTGATTACCATGTGAAAACCAAAATTCTTGCAGTGGGTGGTAAAGGTGGTTCATCTTCAGGAATTTCAGAGTCTACTGGAAATATGTCAGTCAATTTGTTAATAAATAGACAACAAGTTACCTTGAAAGCCGATAGATCCACAGGAACACTAATATTCAGTGATGAAACAATTGAGCTTTCGAAATGTACCAACATGCTTGATTTAACTGCTGGTATGTATACTAATTGATAACTTAACTTCTAGTGGATTTAAACCACTACCTTCTGACCCCAACTCAAAAAATTGGGGTTGGTTTCAAGTAGTAGAAATTTTTACGACCCCAGAAAGGTCGCTCTTCTGATTGCCTGTTTGATTTTCGCCAACTATATTTTCTTGACCATTTTTCTTCGTCAAAGTCTTTGCGAGAAAATGGGTTCGGTAAGCTTTTTCAATATTTGGATTCCCGCTTTTTGAAAATTTCAAAAGTCTCTTGCTTGAGCCTTTAGTGAGGTAGGTGGTTTCACTTACTCTTAATCCACCACGAACGGCCTGCTGCCTGAAGAATTTCATGGCACGAGAGATTGTACCAAGTCCGCCATTTACAACTTTCTCGAGGTATGGGACTTGTCCCTTTTTCCATGCTCCGATCTTTTCTGGCGTGAGAAGTTTCAGTCCCACCAATATAGCAATGGAACAGGCATATTGGTGGTGCTTTAAAGCAGCGGAAATTGACTCGTTGACTCGTTTTTCAATACTTTGTTGGGCTTTTGAGGACATACGCTCAAGACCTTATCGTGATGGTCATTAAATTTCAATAATGGTCTACAGCTTCACCGAATTGCCATGACTCAGGGTTCGCTAATTTTTAAGCTTCAGATTTTGGAATAAAATAGAATTGGATGGCTACGAACCCTAATTGTGGTTGGGTTTGGCCATAATTGAGGAACCTATTGTTCAGGGCTGCTTGATGAGAGGTCAATAGGCTCCTCAGATACGATATAATGCACCCTCAATAGGATTTCATTAGTGACCATCGCGGAGAAAGTTGCTAACAAGTCTTCCATGCTCGAAACCATAGGTAAATACGTCATTTTTTTCATCCTCTTTGTGATCGCCGCGTTCTTGGGTGGGCTGCTTCACGAAGCTGGACACTATACCGCAGGCTCTCTTTTAAACTGGAAGCCTATGATGTCTTTTGTACGCGGTGGGTCTGTTCATTTTGAAAACGAACCTGCGATTAAGGGCTATTTGTCGTTGTTGAGTCTCTTAGCGGGACCAGTTGTAACGTTTAGTCTTGCCGTCATCACGTTTAAAGTATGGCAGTTCTATTCGGTTCAGTTCTTCCTTGCTTTAGCTTTGTGGAATTCTCTTTTTCGAATGAGCTTGTTGATCGACGGGAAAGGTTCCGATGAAGCCAAAATGTCATCGATTTTAGGCATACCGTTTGTCTTCGAAATTATTTCAATCAGCCTGAGTATCGGATTGGCCTACTTTATTTTGCAATCGCAGGATGTACTTCCAAAGACACCGTTCATGATCCCGGTCTATTTGCTCTTCTGTGCAATTGCATACCGGATATCGTTCGGCGTATGCAGCCTGATTTTTGGATAGACAAGGAATTCCTTCATTTTGACCGAAAGAATTTTTGAAAAAGGGTCTTTGAGATTGCAGTGGGAATTGCCTTATAGTCGACTTTGCAACTGATCTAGTCGCCGAGGGATAAAAAAAGCCAATTGTGCAGAATATGCACGTCTGTTATCCACTCATTGATCAGTTTAAATCTTGGCTAACGATTAATCGAGGGCTTAGAGAAACAACAATATCTCTTTATACAGATTTAGCATTTTATCTTATTAGATCACTTGGGACTAACCCATCAACATATACAGCAAAGGGAATACGTGATTTTGTTTATAAACGTGCTGGGCCTCATGGAAAATGGAGAGCCCAAGGAATTACGACTTGCACTCGTGCTTACCTCCGATTTCTTGGAGTTATGGGGCTTTGTTCGTTGAAGACGAGACATGAAGTTACCCATACTGTTAACAGTGCTATAGCAAGGGCAAAGCTAAACACAACCCAAAGAGGAGCGCATATCTTAAGGCATTCTGCCGCAACCGCCATGTTGAAGGAGGGAGTCCCTCTTCAAAGCATCAGTAATGTGCTTCGGCACCGTCAGAGTGCAACCACGTCAATTTATGCAAAGGTTGATATCAAAACCCTTTCTAAGATTGCTCAGCCCTGGATGGGAGTGTGATATGTTGTCTTTATCCATTGAAAGATATATCTCACTTCGACAAAAGCTTGGTTATAAACTCAAGGATCAAAAACATGAACTTCAGGGGTTTGGAAAACTGGCTGAATCCAGAGGAGACGATCATATTACAAAAGAAACTCTCTTGATTTGGGCTGATATGGCACCAACAGCCTATGCCAGGTCGATAAGAATCAATCGCGTGGGCGCTCTATCTCGATTTTTGAATGCTGAGAATAACGTTCACTTCGTGCCGGACACTACTTTATCCAAACACGTTTACAGATGATTTCTATCGTTAATTCAGTTGAAAATTATTTATCTCAAGGAGGCCGACAATGCCCCCATTGGCACCCATTGTTTCAACCTTCATAAGAGTTCATCTCACCAAAGAACGTGAACTAAGTCCCAACACCATAGATACCTATTCTCATGGATTAAAATTGTTCTTCAACTTTACGGCCCAAAAGCTAAAGAAAACACCTTCTGATTTGTTTGTTGAAGATTTGCATGCAGACCAGGTTTTAGAGTTTCTCGCTTGTATCGAATCACAACGCCAAGTTTGTGCAAGCACTCACAATTCAAGACTTGCCGCCATTAAAACGTTCATGCGTTACGTTGAGTTCAAAGAGCCATCCCTCTATGAACTCACCCGAAAAGTGGCAAATCTTCCTCTCAAAAAACATGATCAAAAACTCATTCGCCACCTGACAATGGATGAAATAGAACCAATACCCAGTGTTCCAGATTTATCCACGCGACTCGGGATTCGTGACAGGGCCATGATTCACTTATGTTTTGCGGCAGCCCTCAGGGTTTCAGAACTCGTCGAACTGCCTCTTAAAAATCTGAGCTTGACCCAGGGGTCGGGTTCCATATTCATGGAAAAGAACGTAGAGAGCGGTGCCTACCACTATGGAAAGATGTTGCAAAAGGCGTTCGCGCTTGGCTTGCTGTCAGAGGAGAGGTCGCCGCACCAGAGCATTTTGTCAATGCTGATGGAACCGCAATGACTAGGTCTGGTTTCGAATCTATTCTGGGAAAATATGTTTCCGCAGTGGCGAAGACGATCCCAACGCTTCAGGAACGGCCAATATCACCTCACCAACTCCGCCACAGTTGCGCGGTTCTAATGCTCCAGGCAACTAAAGATATTCGCAAAGTGGCGCTATGGCTCGGACATGCTGATATTCGCACAACAGAAATCTACTTAAAAATGGATCCAACCGAAAAACTTGAGGCCGTTGAGGCTATCATTCCTCTCAACCTTAGACGGGGAAAGTTTAAGGCACCTGATTCACTCATCCAATCTCTTAAGGATTGAATATTATGTAGAGTTGTTTTTATCAAAACGCGAGAGTTCTCTATAATTTAATTATTCAACTCGGCATAATGGAGAACTTAACATAATGAGCTAGCGCCCCCAAAATTGTGAAGAGCACTACACCCATTGGTGTATTGGTATCCAGACTTTCAGTAATGGAGTTGAACCTTACGTTTTTTTCTTTGAATTTTGAAAGCACTTTAAGAAGGTGACTGGTCGATCTTGCAAATCTGCTAAAACTAAAAACAATAACCTGTTCAATCTGATTTTTTTCAACCATGTCCATCAGACGATTAAGTGCCGGCCTATTTTCTACAGCTCCGCTGATGCCTTCATCAGTGAAGAAAATCTCATATTCTTTGATATCGTTTCTTTCACATAAAGTTTTACGAGCACGGATCTGACTTTCCATTCCGCCAGTTTGATCAAGGGTTGAGACCCTCACGTATAGGGCATTGATTCGACTCATTCATCGCCTCCAATAAAAGT
>CAZYOE010000044.1:0-30622 GCA_964648725.1 uncultured Pseudobdellovibrionaceae bacterium
CCTGCACGGATCCGTGGAGGGGGTGCCCAGCAATGGGCATTCCTACTCCGACTGGCCTTTTAGACTAAGCCGGCATAGACCTATTATAGTCATTAGGCTGGAAGGTCTCACAACTTGGAAGAATGATTTACGGTAGAACTAAACCAAGGCCTCGCTCGTTTAACGCGAGGCCTTCGCTAGTATGAGCAACGAGTTAGGATCTAAGTCGTGGAAGAAAGCCGTTGTGGTTTAATTTCTTGAGACTCAGACTGTTCCCTTGCTAATTCCGAGAGTAAACGCAATCGAGCCGTTTTTTGATTAAAACCGACTTTGGATTGGCTTTCCTGGGCTAGTTTATCGATTCGTTTAGTAATGGTTTTGAGTTGGCTCTTGATGTCTTCTTGCATGAGTATCCTCTTTGTTTGGTATAAGGGCCTGCATGGACCAAAGTCCCTGCCTTGATTGGTAAACAGAAAATATTGTTTTCAAGCATTCCTCTGTCTGACCAGCCAACCGGAAACGGATAGCGGCCAACACCGAATCAACGGTTATGTCGCGATGGCATAGAAAATCAGATTGGGAACAGTTTGCAGAGTGGTGGCATGGATAGCAGGCCACCTTCGCTGTAAGAATTAGAGCACCTTCCTGATAGGTGCCAGTTTCAAAAGGGCTGCTACTGCCAGTTGCAATTTCAATTACGGGAGTTTGTGACCAGCTCGCCAAATGCTTCATTGCGGTGTCTAAAGAAACGAGCAAACAGGCGGTTTTTAATAAATTATAAGATTCAAGCATAGACGTACAAATGACCGAACAACTTTCTGGCAAAAAGTTAAAGTAATTGCACAGGACTTTATATTCTGACGAACTTGCCAGGATTAATAGCTTGTGGCTCGGGAATTCACTTGCGGTTCTTTCGATCAGCTCGTGCCATTTTTTAACAGGCCAGTTTTTTTTAGGATCGCTCGATTGAGTTTGAAATAAAATTAGTCGGTCTCTATTTTTCGGTGGAAATGCTGTGGGCAGTCTATCAAAAGATAGCGATAAACTGGATTTGAACAAGTCTATAAAATGATAGGCTGAGCGCGGAACATTGTGAATGTAGCGAATCGCTTGATTATCGGAACAAAATTTTTTCGCTCGTAAGGTGGCATCATAACAAACACCCGTTTTCTTCTTGGCATTGATAAATGTGACCCATCGACTACTCGTATCAGTCTGTGAAAGATCAATAAGTTGTTCAAAGTTCTGTGCATTAAGTTTAAATAATAGCTCCTTGATGTGATTGAATGGCCAGTTTTTATTAAAGTGATCTTCACCAATGGAGTGTTGGCAAAAATTTCGTTCGAAAATGTGTGCTTCGCTCACAAAAGGAAAAAGAAAGTTAATCGATTCCCAAAAAGGGTGGGCGAGCAAATGTATCGCGACGGCCTCTTGCTCCGACCAAGCCTTCAGTATATGCCCGTGCATGATCAGGTCACCCAATCTGTGTAATGAAATCGCTAGGGCCTTCATTTAAAGAGACTCTCCAAAATAAATTCAGATGGGCTGTTCTTCCATTGTTGTGGTGCCTCGAACTCGACAAGGGAATGGTAAACCCATTGAAAGAAGATTTTGTGCGGAAACCAACTGGGTCTGAAGCATAGAATTGGAAGGGGCTTGCTTCGGTGTCGGACAGCTTGTTGGAGGGTCTCTACACCCTCAATGGAATTTACATATTGAATAGGTAGCCCGCCCTTTGGATCTAAGTGAGTAACTCCATTCAGTGAGGCATCTACAACCGTAATCGCAAGATTGGGATACCGTTCACTCAGGGAGTTAATGTGTGCACCGTTGCCCATTCCGAGAACAATAGCTTCACTTGCATCAACTAGTTTTGGTTCTATGAATCGCAACCATAAGACTATTTCTCGGTCAGTGTTTCGATTTTCAGTAGCCATGGTCCCTGAGTGCTTTGTCAAATGTGAGTAAATCGGAATTCCTAGGATCCCAAAGGAGTGATCTTTCAAGTTCCAAACGAGCTAAATTAAATTTGTTGGTATGAATACAAAGTTCAACAAATGCCTGGCTCAACATGGAATCAAACTCTCCATTATCAAAAAAGGTCATCAAGTGACTGAGTGCGAGGTCGATAGAATCTTGCTTGATGGCCCACTGTGCGATGAGTAATAGTGCCGTAGAGTTTTTGAAATCATACTCGATAGCTTTGAGAAGACTAGCCCATGCCATATCGAAATCACCAAATTGCTGATAAGACAGCGCGAGCCCGACCCAAGCAGCTGCAAAGTGCGGATCAATTCGAAGAGCTTTTCTGAATCTCTCGATAGCATTGCTGCTATCCAATTTTTGCATTTCAAGAGTACCCATATTCACAGCCAATTGGGCTGAATTAGGAAAAAGGGCATAAGCTTTGTGGTAGAAATCCTCGGCGATGTCGAGATTTTTCTCTCTTAAGTATATGTTGCCAATATTTTTGTAGGCTTCGAAAAGTAAGTCCAGGTTGATCGTGCTAATGAGTAGCGCATCAAGATATGCTTCTTTGGCGTCGACATGTTCCTCAAGTCCTTCACAAGCTTTGGCATAATAGAAATAACTTTCAAAACTACCTAAGTTTTTTCTAACTTCACCAAAACAGGATCTAGCCGATTTAAAACACTTAGCTTGTAAGTAACCCATCCCGAGTCTGAATGTGATCCCAGTATCATGAATGTTTTGTTGAAGTTCCTTTGCCAATAGAGCATTGGCAAGATAGTTTTCGTTATTCGCAAGAAGGACATTTCTTGCCGACTCAATGCTAGTAACTTCCATGTTCTAATCTCCTGACAATTTCTGGTGTCAGAAATTAGTAAAGCAATCGCGGTGCCATCGGGCCCCTGGTCCTGTTCCTGTGCTAAAAGCGTATTGGCTTGAATTAGATGGCGGCCCATTCGTCAGTTAATTGACGTTTTCTCGGAAAATGTTATGCTTCTTCGTCAATTTGGTGATTATCAACTTTTGTCTTATATCCAGCGACAGACTTTTTATTTTTCTTAAGAGATTGCAGTTCTTTAATGATTGCACCTTTTGTACCCTCAACAAGTGAAAGAATATCCCTATCTTGTTGAACAATTGTTTGTGTCAGAGTCTTAATATCGATTACCGCACTTTCTAACATATTACATTCGGTTCCATTTAAAGTACGAGTTGCATATTGTAAGCTGTTATCTGCAATTTTACCTTCAATAAAATGTAGGATCTCGAGAATGCTTTCTCGCTTATTGTAAAAGGATTCAATTCCTTCGAAGTTGCCGTTCGCAAAATTAATGAGTTCATCTGCATTCGCGCGACAGAAAGCTTCAAGAAAATGCTTTTTTTCTTTATGCAGTTCAAGGAGATGAGACATCGTAACCTTACCGTTAGCCTTTGCTGGAAGTGGTGGTTTCTTGTTTTTTTAGTTTTTCAACAGCTTGAACCCAGCCTTCATTGAGAGTCTCCAAAATCTTTAGTGCATCATTGAGAAATTTGGGGTCGCCAGTGATATTTGCCTTAGTGAGTTGATCAGTGATAAAAATATAAAGTTGCTCCAAGTTTTTACTGATGTCGCCCCCGACTTTATGGTCGAGAGTATTATTGAGCTCCATCACAATATCGCAGGCTCTACCAATATTAAGACCTCTCTCAGCAATATTTTTTTCTTCGCAGGCTTTAATCGCCCGTTTAACAAATTTTATTGCACCCTCATAGAGCATTAAAAGAATTTTTTCTTTGCTAGCACTAGTGACGGCAGTATTTTTGTACTTCTGATAAGCGTTTTTCATCGATTCTCAACTCCCATGTTTTAATTTTGGCGCGGCTACTATTTTCCTTCAAGGCTAGGTGTAAAAATTGCCTCAAAGTCTAATGGCTCTCATATTATCCTGGTCCTAGTTTTGGCATTCCTCCGCCTCCACCAATGGCTGCAACTGCGGCACCTTGTTGCTGAAGCTTAGACATTTTTTCTTCCAGGTTGGCAAATTGACGGCGGAGAGTTTCTTCTTTTCGAGTCAGAGCTCGCTCTTTATTCTCAATTGATTTATTGATATTATTAACCTTATCTTGGAGTCCCCTTTTCCGATTGGCGAGAGGACCAAAGGCTTGATTTGTGAAATTCGCAATTTCTCGGCGTAAAGTCGGCACGAATCCTACAGTGAAACCATCACCCGCAAGAAAAGTACCTACATCCTTTGCACTTCGAGCTAAGATGGCGTCTAACTTCTTTTTATCAAATACCAGGACGCCATTCCTTTGAAAGCTAATTCCAATTTCACTGAGCCTTTTAATAGGCCCATTAATTCCATAGAGTGGAGTTTGGGCTAAATTTCGCAGACGGGATTCAATGGATCGTAGTAAACTATCTCCACCCAGTGTTTTTGAAGTATCAGACTTTTCGTTCAATTGGTTTTGTTGCTGAATAAACGAAAGAACTCCATTTGTGGCCTTTACAAATTCCTCGATTTTACCAACGATAACTTCATAGTCCTCTTTGACGCTAATAGTGATTTCACGGCCTGGAGCTGCTTGCTTTAGTTCGAGCGTCACGCCCGGAATAATGTCTCTGATCGTGTTTTCTGAAACTTCAAATTCAAAGCCATCAACCTTAATTTTACCATTTTGAGCTACTTTTGTTTTATCAAAATATAAATCCTGATCACCGTCGAGCATATAAACGGTCGGAAAGGCAACCTGTTTCTCATCTCCCGTAGCTAAGCCCGAGATGAGAAGCTTAAATGGATTTTCTTTGTCCGAGCGGTCAGTAATAACAGCGGCACGCACACCCACACCGGCGGAGTTAATGGCTCGTGCTACGCCATCGAGTGTGGCGTCTTTGCCACTGATATAAACTTCTTTAGTGCCATCCGGAGTATCGAACTTGATGTAACCAACACCCACTTCTGTAGTATCGCGGTCAGGAAAGCCATTTGTGACGGCGGAGGCTTTTTGTGGCAATTGAAGCACTTCGATATTCCAGGAGCCAGTCACTGGGGCTTCAGGATCGGCGGTACCAGTGACAATGTTGGGATCACCGCTGATAAGCTTGTTGTTCATAAAGCCACGGGTACCTACAAGTTCGGCAATAGATTTGTCAATTTCTCCGATTTTGCCTTCGAGGTCCTGCACGAGTTTGAGGCGAGCTTGGATTTTCTCACGATTGGCTTCCTGATTCTTTATCGGAATCCGTTCAGCATCTAAAATAGTTTCGACGATGTTTGGCGGTAATCCTGACGCCATTCCCGTCATTCTTATTGCTGGCATTGAGAAGTCCTCCTGACTACCTCAGCCTTGATGAAGCTTCGCTTTTTTCGCTTGATAAAATATAAGCTTCAAAAGCAAGTGCCTCGCAAGACTTCCTTTATTGTAATACGAAAAATATAAAAACGTGCGTCAATAATATGGCCTATGTGAAAGTCGTGAAAGAGGCTGCAGACAATAGTTTTAGGGCGATAGACTCGTCGTGGGTTTGCTCGACGATAGAGGAGTCGTTTAGGTTTTTACGATCTAAGGGCTGATCGAGTCTGCACAGACCTAGCTGAGACTAAGGGAGACAGACTTTTGGAGCTCTGTCGTTGGTCCAGAAAAATAAGACCATCGTATTGAACTGGCCTCAACTTAGCACGAGATTTTAAAGGCCTTTGTCGAGTTTGTATCTGAGCTTCGTCTAGATTTTGTGTTCAAGACTAAAGGAAATTTGGACCTCGCCGAATGGTATATCAGCCAAGCTGAGATGGTCTCAGCAAAATGCCAACAAGGGCAAAAGTCAGAAGGGTACTGGCCTAGTCCTTACTAAGAAACAGACCAATAGGGAGGTCACCATGGGAATGAGAGTTACAACTAACGTCGCATCAATCAACGCTCAGAGAAGTATGACAGGCGCACAAAAAGAGATTCAAAAAAGTTTCGCACAATTATCGAGTGGAAGCCGAATTACTAAAGCTGCCGATGATGCGGCAGGATTGAGCATCAGTGAAGGATTAAAAGCGAGTTCCAGAAGTATTCAACAAGCTGTGCGAAACAGTAATGATGGTATATCAATGGTGCAAGTTGCTGAAGGTGGTCTCAATGAAATTTCAAATATCATGACTCGTCTCCGAGAGTTGGGAATCCAGGCAGCATCAGATACTGTAGGGGAGAGAGAACGCGGATTTATCAATAATGAGGTTCAGCAGCTCGTTGGAGAAGCTGATCGAATTTCCAAAACCACACGCTTTGGTGGAGTAAATCTCATTGATGGAACCGGTGTTAAATTTGATTTTCAAGTTGGTACAAATAATGACGAAAAGTTAGATCGTATTAGTTATAATGCCGAAGGTACAAATGCAACGGTCGATAGTCTCGGTATTGGTGACCTTAATTTTTCCACAAAAGAAGGAGCCCAAGAAGCTCTTAATGTTATCGATGACGCTCAAGTAAGAACCAATGGTTACAGGTCTGATCTGGGCGCACTTCAAAATCGACTTTCATCGACCGTTGATAACTTAAACGTGACTTATGAAAACATCATGGCTGCGAATTCTCGAATCCGAGATACTGATGTTGCGAGCGCATCAGCGGAACTTACCAGAAATAATATTTTGTTGAACGCATCAGTGAGCACCTTAGCCCAGGCTAATGCTGCTCCACAGATGGCACTTAAATTGATTGGATAATTAATTTATTTAAATTTGATTAAGTTTTGAACCCATAGATCCGATACTTTACCCATGGATCTAAAAGGCATTGGCAAACCAGTCGGCCCTCTCCCGGTGCAACACCGGGAGAGGGTTGAAAGGTCAATCAGCTCAGAAAAAACATTGGACCGTGAGGGTAACGGCCAGGCAGCGTATGGAGATGGTGGGCAACAACATCCTCCAATGTCTGAGGAACAATTTAAAAAAGCAATTGAACACTTACGTAATCTCCAAGCTGTTAAAGATAACCATTTAGAGGTTGTTGAACACAATGTGGATGGAAAAAGATTTGTTGTTTTGCGTGAGCCTTCCGGTAAAATTATTCGTCGTATTCCAGAGAGCGAACTCTGGTCGCTCCAAGGTGTCAAAGATAGTGAAAAAGGCCAGCTGTTAAGTAAAACAGCCTAGGTTAAAGTATTGCTATTACCTTGAAGTTTACTTCAAGACTACATCGTAAAATGAAATCAGTTTAACCTAATTAAAATTCAAATATTTTAATGGGGATGTATATTGGATTTATTGTGTACGAGATTTTGTTTTTGTCTATTGATCATGTCGTTTTATTCAATCGGTAAGGCGGAGAGCAAGGCTCTTCAAACTTCTGCCGGATCTACTACGCAGGCAACGAGTGGAGTAGCTAAAGATTCCGCAAAAGTGAGTGGGGACCCTAATGCCGGAAAGTATTATTACTTATTACGATCGATTCAGGCCTCCATCTGGGTTCAGGATGAACCTGGCAAGTGGCATGTATCCCCTGATAAAGTTTTTTTGAAGGAAGGCCAGTATTTCACCGTTGATAGAATTGGCCCAGATGGCTCACTGTATGTGAAAATTGATACCAATAATTCAAGTTACGAAGTAGTGAAAATTCCGTCAGTATCCGAGCATAAGGCCCTTTGGGACGTCGCTAAAAATGAGTTTATGAAGGAGCACCCTAGATTACAGCAATTATTTGTCCATGAGGTGAAAACGGACAATGTGAAAAAAATGAAGCCAGGCGAGGGAACAAAAATAGAGCGCTATTTTAGGAGGCTTCATGAAAACGATGCGGTTGTTTATTTTGACTCTGCGCCTGGGAATCGCGTGGCCCTAACGAGCGCGCCAGAGTCGAGTAACTTTAATTGTTCCAATAGTAAGAAAGCCACTGCCACTTGTACAGCTTTTCCCTCAACAGCAGATCCTATGAGGGTCGTAGATTCAACTGTCGCTTATACTTTGGACCACTTCACAGGTACCTATAAGCCGCGGCTCTTTTATAAAGTGCAAACAAGTTACTGTGAACAGGGTAGTTTGGAGAGATGTGAGGGTGAATCTTTTAAAGATAAGACTGGTTGGATTGAGGCCCGTCGCGTTGGTGAAACAAAGAGAGATGGAATTCCTGATAAAGTTTTCAACCCTTATTTACCTGAATATCTACAAGATCCAGACAGGAGAAGACGTAAATCAGAATGTCCAGATAAATTAAAACGACAACTAGAAGGTCTATCTTCTGGGGTTGCGGCCACTGAAGAAGAATTTAAACAAAACGTTTATTCGCAAGTTGGTGGATGCTTGGAGCCTGCGTTTGTCAATAAGGTTCAAGCGGTCCGTGATTCTCTTATTAAGAAGAGTGCAGACCAGGGTGGTTGGAGTTCAGCCTTTAGTGCTCAATATCAACAACAGGTAAAATTTTTGAGCGCATCCTTTTTCGATAACGGTTACGTTCCTTTTGATCAGTCGTTACGAGCATCATGGAAACAAAGGCAATCAGGCGCGACCCTTTCGAAGGAGCAGCTCTTTGCTATCGATGCGATGGCAAGAACAATTTATGGAGAGATGCGAAGTTGTTCGGATATGTCGATCAACTATTACAAAGCAGTGGCTAGAACTCTCTTAAATCGAGCGGCAATTGTGAAGAATCGGGGATTAACGGAACCCTTTGTAAAGGATAATGCGTTAGTTTACAAAGATGCTCCTATGGATAAATTATTAACGCGAGTTGTGTCATCAGATCGACAATATTCTTCCTGGAACAAGGATGATGTTAATCTTGCGGATAACTTATGTCCTTTGCGTGGTGACCCTCCAAATCAGGAGCAAGAAGCGGCCTGGCGATCAGCAGTGCAAGTCGCATGGGAAGCCGTGGCCCATCGAAATCAGTTCCTCGAAGACACAAAAGGAATAAATTATACTCATTACTATTCTCCCGATGCAATGCCTGCGGGCCAGACAGAACCCGCTTGGGCTGTCGGAAAACCTAAACAAATTTTGTTTCAAGTAGGAAATGAAACGAGTGGAAATAAAGAGTGTTTAGTATTTGTAGGCAAGATGGGTTATGAAAAACAAATAAAAAAACTCAATAAGGATCCTCAAAAAAATTTCTCGTTTAATCTTGAGGAACTTAACGTTATTTCTCAATGATGCCTTTTAAAAACGAGTTAATCTCGCCGATTACTTTATCGTTCATCACCGGATTCATAATATTTCCGGCAATGACATGCTCTTGAGTCTCCACCAAAGGTATCAGTTTATTTATTTTGGAGCCTAGGCGCGGAATATTCTTTTCGATTTCAGGCGAACTAATGACTTTGTCAAAAGGCGTGTACAAAGTTAGAACTGGCACTTTAATTTTTTCTAAGTCCAAGTTCCTAACCGCTGCCACCAAAGAAATCATTTCGGGTAAAACCGCAGAGTCGTATTTACAGGTCCAATAATAAGCTTGTTGACTGTTCGCGGCTGTAAACTCTCTGTAAGGGCCGATAACCAGCCTTGTGGTTATGGGGCCTAGTGGCCCAAGCGCCAGAAAGGACTTAGGGTCGGCGGGGGCAAAATTGGGGCTCAGCAAAATCATGGCCTTGATTTTTTCTGGAAAAAAATAAGCAAGGTAGAATCCGAGCGCACAACCCGTTGACATGCAACTGAGTATCACCTCATCTCCTAAACTTAAACCGATTTGATAGGCCTCAATGGCATCTTGTATCCAGTGTTCTTGTTTAGCCAAGCCGAGATCGTCGGGTCCCAGACCGTGGCCAAAAAAACGAGTCATAAAAATAGGAGCAGCCCAATACGAAGCTATTTTTTCAAAAACAGGAGAAGCTTCTTGTCGAGTGGCTGAAAAGCCATGAAGGTAAACAAAACTCAATTTGGATTTTTGCTTTTGGGCTGAATTAAAAAAAATCCTCTTTTCAGTTCCTGGTTTAGGGTTAAATTTGGATTCATTGAATTCTAAGTAGTGTTCAATTTTACCGATATCAGTTGGAGGAGAGTTTAGAAGGTTTGTTTTTTTTAAATGAGGATTAAGACGGGTGCTCAGGAGCACGACAACGGCTAAAACAACGATGCTGAAGAGTAAGTAGAAAAACATTTTTAACCTTGGGTTTTGATACTTTGATCTTCTCATAATATTAGGGTTCTCCTCCAGCTTCTTGGGGGGAGTGTATCACTTTGGTATGGGTGGATTCAATGACGGATCAACGCACCTGCCCTAAACTCGCATCGAGAAGCATTGGATTTATCTTGATTCAATAAAAAGAGTTGTATTTACTTGTGCCCATTATGACATACAGCACTTCTGAAGTTCCTTTGCATTTAAAACAATACATTGCTGAACAAGACTATTCTCTTTATACCGCTATCGATCATGCTTCTTGGCGCTACATTATGCGTGTTTCTAGAGAATTTTTCAAAGATCATGCTCATCCAAAGTACTTAGAAGGTTTGCGTGATACAGGCGTCACTATTGATCGAATTCCAAGAATTTCAGAGATGGACCAAAAACTTCAGAAGTTTGGGTGGCGCGCCGTCATCATTACGGGATTTATTCCGCCGGAACCTTTTCTTGAAATGTTGGCCCACCGGATTTTACCAATAGCTGCAGACATGCGAAAACTAGAACATATCGATTACACGCCCGCGCCTGATATCGTACATGAAGCCGCTGGTCACGCACCCATCTTAGCTGATCCGGCGTACTCGTCTTACTTGAAAAAATTTGGCGAGATTGCTCGTCGTGTGATTTTTGCCAAGGAAGACAATGAACTTTATGAAGCCGTTCTTAGACTTTCAGAAACGAAAGAGAATCCAGGAGCGACCGAAACTGATATTCAAAAAGCTCAACAAAATTTAGATGAAGCAGTTGCTAGGGTGGGCTACGTGAGCGAAGCTCAGCAAGTGACTCGCCTTGGTTGGTGGTCTACGGAATACGGTTTGTTTGAGCAAAATGGAAAGTATTTAATTTACGGAGCTGGTTTACTGTCATCGGTGGGCGAAAGTTATAATTGCTTAAGTGATAAAGTAAAAAAGGTTCCTTTAACTGTTGATTGTGTTGATACCACTTATGATATTACAAAGCCTCAACCTCAATTATTTGTCACCGATGACTTTAAGAAGCTCGAGGGAGTCATTGATGAATTATCTAAACGTATGGCTTACAAGCATGGGGGTATCGAAGGGCTTGCTAAAGCAAAACGTGCGCAGACCCTGACGACCACCGTATTGGATTCTGGAATCCAGGTGAGTGGGGTGCTGGTGGATTATCGCAAGAATAATGATGGCTCTGTTTCATTTATTAAGATGAGCGGCCCTTCTCAGTTATCGGTCAATGAAACTCAGTTGGAAGGGCACGGAGCCGATTATCACAAAGGGGGATTCAGCTCCCCCCTTGGCAAGGTCAACGGGAAAAAGATTGGGGCCGAGCAAGGTCAGATTTGCAAATTCGAGTTCGAGTCCGGAATAGTCGTAGAGGGGCTATGGAAGTCTTCTTTGCAATACGAAAACAAAACCCTTGTTTTGAGTTTTGAGAGTTGCACTGTTTCGCAGGATAATGAAATTTTATTTAAGCCAGAGTGGGGTTCCTTTGATATGGTTTTAGGAGGAAAAGTTATTTCCGTTTTTGGAGGTGCCGCTGATAGAGATTCTTACACTCGAAAAATAGTGCTCAAAGAGTTTAAACCTCGCCCCCAAAAATCCAATTTGACCGAAGAAAACAAAGATTTAGCGAACTACTATGGTCTGGTTCGCTCGATACGAGAGGTTGGGCAAATGGATGGAGACGCCTTGGATCGGTTATTGCGAGTGAAAGATCGAATTGATAAATCTTATCCGAAAGATTGGCTTTTAAGATTGGAAATGCTGGAGCTTTTGACGAGGCAGAAGCTCCGAGCCAATGTTTGCGAGGACTTAAAGCAAAAACTCCTAGAGCTTGCCAGCGATTCCGAGCGTATGTCTATGCTTATAAGTCGCGGACTCTCATTAATAAGATTCCGCTGAAAAAAGCCAACTTCTGCGTTGGCTTCGCTTCATCTCTCACTCAACGAGGGCACCCCTTAGAGGGTAAACCCCGCCTTACTTCGCCTCGTTCGATTTGAAACTTGCCGCCTTGGTCTACTTTCTAACTGGAAATGGTATAATAACGATTAGGACTTTTTAAGGTCGGCCATAGAAAATAAAGGTTTTAAGTTTAAGCCTTTATCTTTCATTTTTTGGATGGAATCAGTTCCTCGGTCGATGACACAGAGTACATCATTCAATAGGGCTCCACCCTTTTTGAGGTCGTCAGCGGAGAGGTGAACTTGCCCGCCAGTGGTAATGACATCTTCAATGATACAAACTTTTTTGCCTTGGATTGAGGCCCCCTCTGCCAATAGACAAGTTCCATAGTCTTTTGCCTTCTTACGGACAAATGCCACAGGTATACCAGTAATTAGCGAAAGCGCAGTGGCAATTGGAATGCCACCAACTTCTAAACCAGCGAGGATTTCGGTGCCTTGGGGGATGAGTTCTGCCATTTGTTCGGCAATGGCTTTTAATAATACAGGCTGAGATTCAAATCGATATTTATCAAAGTACTCGTTGGAGATTTGACCGGAGCGTAATTTAAACTCTCCCGTGAGATGGCTCACTTCAAAAATTTTTTTAGCCAATTCCTGGCGGTTCATAATGACCCCTCTTTATTAGGTATGATTTATGCATATTTGCTCTATGGGGTATATAGTGGGGCCGAATATGAATCTCAACTGTATTCAGGTGGCTTTTATGCTTTGCATCTGCTGTAACCCAGTTTTGACGAGGTACCGTGCTCTTGGGGGAGCTGTGAATTTAACCAAAACAATGCTAATTCTGATCTTCTTAACATGCGCCTTTTTTTTGATTGTTAAGTTGGTGTTGTCTCCTGCTTAATCCATAGTCCGTAGGCTTCGTTATATTTTGATGCGTCAATTTGAACAATGCAGGGAACTCTATAAGGGTGACCTTTAATAATTTCTAATTGGCATTGTTCAAAGAGTGTTTTTCTGGTTTTAAAAATTACAACTACTTCATTAGTTTCCTCAATTTTATTTTTCCACCAATACATAGCTTTCATTGCCGGAAAGAGATTTCCACAGGCAACGAGCCTCTTGTTTAGCAGTAATTGAGTTACTGACTTAGCTGTGCTTAAGTCTGGAAGAGTGGTATAAATGAAAATAATGTCGTTTTGCATGGGTACCTATCTTACCTAAGTCTGTATTTCAATCAATCTAAAGTCCTGAATTAGAAATAGAATTTAACAGTTCCTTCGTTCCGACCTATCCTGTGAGTATGAAGAAATCATGGATGATTTGTTACCTTATATTTAGTTTCTCTTTGTTCAGCTTTGCTCAGGACGCTGCACCTACTGGTGATCAACCACCCCAATCGATGGAAGAGCAGGAACCGTTAAATCCCGAAGTGCGTTTGGAAGTGGGCGAGAATGTCAGCAAAGTTTTCCGCGACATGGTTGTGGTTCAACGTAAAGCAAAGATCAAAGGAAAACATTTTTTATTTAATCCCAATCTTGGTGTCGACTTCTCTGACGGCCCGGCCACTCTCTACACCATGAATATGAATTTTGGCTATGCCATCAATGATTTTTGGGAAGTGTATATTAACTACGCACCAGGCTTTATTGTGCAAGAACGGGGAATTGTGAAGATGTTAGGGAGCTTAGAAGTTTACGATGCTCCTACTAATGGAACGCTTCAACGAATCCGCATTGACTATGCGAAACCTAAAACTCAGGTTGGCGCAGAAATTCTCTGGGCCCCAGCTTACGGTAAAGATAGTTGGGGACCCTATACAATGTTCCGTAGTGACACTTTTTTTAAAGTGGGTGCGTATCAAATGGATTTTCCAGAGGACAAGAAAAAAGGGTTACGCTTTTCCTTGATGGGCGGAAAAACCTACTTTGCGGCAAAATATTTTAATGTGCGCGTGGCGGCAGGTTTTCACCACATGCAAACATTTGTGGGAATGACTGAAGCTGAAAAACAAAAATTTAATACCCTTCTGTTTCTTGAAGGCGGTTTAGTTTTTTATCTATAATTGGAGGATGAAATGGCGGGTTTAGAGATACTTCTGAAAGAGGGCGGAATGACGGCGTGGATAATTCTATTGGCCGGCATTCTCTTAGTGGTCGTTGCCATTGAAAGAGCCTATTTTCTATATTTCAAATACTCAATTGACGTTGAACAGGCAATTCAGAAGGTTCGGGCATTTATTCTTAAAAAGTCATATACTGAAGCGATCCAAATTTGTAACACGGTCACTGACTCTCCAGAGTTGAGTGTGGCAAAAATGGGATTATTGGCCGCTGAACATGGGCGTGAGGCAATGCGGTCTGCTTTAGGGGGTGCTGTTCTCGAAGTCACAAAAAATTGTGAACGCAGAGTCTCGTTGATTGCGTTGATTGCGGGTATCTCAACTTTATTAGGTCTTTTAGGAACCATTTCAGGTTTGATAAAGACATTCCAAGCTCTTGCCCAAGCAGACCCCTCCAAAAAAGGGGAAATCCTTGGTCTTGGTATTTCTGAAGCCATGTATGCAACTGCCGCAGGGTTGATTTTGGGTATCACAGCCATGGTAGTGCACTCGATCTGTGTATCAAAAGGTGAAGAAATTGTCGGTAATGCCCAGGATCTCGGTTACAAATTAGTAACTTGGGTTGAGCAATCAGAGCGAGGATCTGTGAATGAATGATTTTGGATTTCCCAAGAAAAAGAAACGGACGATCGATGATTTGAACGTGGTTCCAATTCTGGACATGTTTGTTTCCATCGTGTTTTTTCTTTTGCTATCGGCATCGATGGTGGGAATGACTAAAATTGTTTTGCCGCCTTCGTCTACGTCTTCCGTTGAAAGTGGTGTGACCAAGGTTCCCCTCAATCCAAAACTATACATTATCAATGCGGGCGATGCACCGGGAATGGTGAAAGTTCTCTTACGCTGGGAGGGCGATAAACCGGGCAAAGATTCAATAAGTTTGCCCGATGAGATTACTAAAGATCAGAAAAAGCCTGTGGATGAAATTAAGAAAATGATTAAAAAGTTCAAGGATCAATTTCCGGAGGAAAAAACTGTTCAGATCAGTTTACAGTCAGGGATTATCTATCAGTGGCTTATTTCGGCAATGGATGGTGTTCGTGAGAGTCTTCCTGATATGGTCTTAAACTCCTATCAGGCCGCTGACGGAGTTAAGGAGTAAGGATATGAGTGCATCAGTTGGTGGTAAGGGAAAAAAGAATATTGTACTCAACCTGACTTCAATGATCGATATTTGTGCGATTTTGATTATCTTTCTGGTTATGGGCACGGTGATTGGCCAGGAAGAGTTCATGACTCCTCCCGGTTTAAAATTTCCGCGCAGCTACAACAAAGAGATTCTCGAAAACGCACCTCAGATTATTATTTTTGATGATGAAGTTGATATCAAGTTTTTAAACCGCAAGATCAAAGTTCCATTGGTTCGGGATAAAACTAATGAACTGGCAGTTAAGGTGGCTAGCGAAGTGCAAAAGTACGTTGAAGAAATGCCAATTAAGGTAAAGGCCTCAGGCGTTTTATTGAATCTAGTGGCCGATGGTCGAGTTCCTTATAATACTATTTATGATGTAAGTAAGTTTTTTCGTGAAAATGGTTTCCAGAGCATTCTCTTTGTAGCAGAGGGTAATTAGATGGTTGTTATTGAGGTGATCAGAAAATTTGGACGCCTCATCGGTGGCAGCATCATTTTGATCATGCTTGTCACTCCGGTCGCGATTTCAGCAACTAAGGGCCAGAGAAAAAAAGCCAAAGTGCCCTTGAAGGTCCTATTGGAAAAGTTTCAAGAAAATGCCAATGAATATGACCCTCTATCATTAAGAATACTTGTTAAAAAAATATCAAATAGACCTTTAAGTTTTCGGCAGTGGAACGAAATTAGAAAATATCTCATTTTCAATCCGCAAGTTGGATACGATTTAATCTATAAGTGGGAACGAGTGAGGCCTACAGAACCGGCTGAGAATCCAAAGGAAGTTGCGATCAATGAAGCGATTGACAAGGCCGATCAGCTTTCTCTGGAGGAGAAGTTTAACGACGCCTTTAAGATCTACCAAAATACGGCGCTTTTTTTGAAAGCAGAGATTAAAAAAGGCAAACGGGAAAATCTATTTTTGTATTCAGTGATGTTGCATTCAATGGGTCGTGCTTTATTTGGTGCAAGCAGATATAATGAAGCACTCGAAGTTTATCGGTGGCTACCTCGAAATTACCCGAGAATACGGCAGGTGCTTTATGAGAAAATGTGGACTGCTTTTCGTTCTGGGCGAATTGATATCGCACTAGGTGCGGTAGCATCCCAAGAATCCTCCTATTTCGCAAGCTACCTTGAGCCGGAAACTTACCTCATCAAAACTTATATTTTTAAAAAACTGTGCCGTGATGAAGATTTGAAGGATCTTCGTAAGAAAGTTCAAAAACTGAGACTACGTATAGTTAATGGTGATAAAAAATTCTTTAAGGAATGGACCCAGTCAGATATCGAATTGCTGTCTTTATCGAGGCTCACTCTCCTTGACCCGATGGAAGATACTACCGACGAGATAACCAAGGTGGACCGCCAAAGGGAGATTCAGGGAATAAAGAAGATTTTGGCTAAAAAATTTGAAGTGGATATTACAAGGCTTCAACGGGATCTTGCAAACATTCTTGCTTATTCAAACATTGCACTTGGTTCTAAGGATTTTACCTTTGTGAAACACGAAGACATTGATCACACTAAACTGATGGAAAAGGGTGATGAAGTTTGGGCGGTTAACGACGCCGAAGATTGGGTAGACGAAATTGGTGGTCATTTATTCATAGGAGACAGTTTATGCAAGCCGCAAGCAGCTGCTACCGAGAAAAAATGATCGTTGCGCAACTTCGGCGATGGGCACTGGCATTTATTTTGTTTCAAGTGGGATTCATTGGGAACAGTATTGCTGCACTATCGGCGCAGCAGAAAAGTGATTATAAAGGAAAAAAACAGAAAAATACCGATTCATTCTTTGCGTCGGGGGCTGAGGAATCTAAAGTTAAGTCTGAGAAAGATTTAAAGCTGGTACTATCGGGTCTGAATTCTCTTATTCGTCTCGAAAGACCGGGCCCACGGAAAAATGATCTACTTATCTCCAGAGCCACTACGTTACTTTCGCTTGGCAAACACTACTATCTCAATGGGAAAACGGCTGCCGACAAAGAAACCAAAGAGGCCTATTTAAAAAAGGCCATGAATTCTGCCGCAGAAGCAGGTAATACCTCGATCGCAACTGCAAGTATTAAAGCTCGCTCATTGCATGTATATGGGATGTCTGCCCTTTATATGGCAAATGAGGCGAAGGCCGTGGAGTATTTTGAACAAGCTATAAAAATCGATCCGAAATCAAATATTACTCCGCGACTTTCTGTCTTTATCGCTGAATTTTATTTTGACAAAGAGCAATACGAAAAGGCCTTGCCATTTTACAGTCAATTTTTTGCCTACCTTACCCCCGAAGAAAAGGCTTTGGCCATTTATAAGTCGGGCTGGTGCTTTCTTATTTTGAAGCAATTTGAAAACGCTGAAAAAGCATTTTTGAAGATCGTCGGCAAAAAATGGGCGGGAGACTTCGCAACGGATGCTCTGCGAGATCTCGCCCAGACAGTGACTTCTCATCGAAACGAGCAGGAAATCATTCAGTTTGGCGTTCGCAGCTTCGCAAATGCCACCCCGGATTTATTAGTTAACTTTTATACCGACTGTTACATGATCTTTCTACATCAGAGTGGAAACATGGAACGAACGGCTCTCTATTTGGAAATTCTCCGTCTAGAAAAGAAGCCTGAAAAGCGAGTGGCTTTAGCTATTAAAAAAATGTCCTCCCATCAAAAGGGCTATGCCTCTGCACAGGTTTATAAAGATATCATCGAGGTAGATGGCTTAATCACCCAATCGGGCCTGAAACCAGAATCAAATTTGTTTATGTACTTCGCCACAGAGCTTGAGGTCGAAGTTAAGCGAGTAATTTCTGCGTATGTTGATACTATTTCTAAAAAAGTGAAATCACCTGAACCCTCAACGGAATTAGACTTAGCGTCTCGACTCCAAAAACTTTTATGGTACCATGTTTCTTGGTTTCCCAACTCGCCGAGTTTGCAACAAACTTATATGATTGCCATGGATAACTGCGTTTACTTAAAAGACGCGGATTGTTCGTTGCGCATTGGTCGCCTGGTGTTGCGGCAGAAAAATCTGGCGAGTGTTTGGCCCCGAGCGCGCATTGAGATTTTAGTAGCTCTCGAAACGCTCTCTGGAAAAGATCCAAAACATAAGCCTGATTACCTTCAAGAACTCAAAAACTATTCTGACACTCAGATGGCAGCTAAAGAATGGTTGATATTCACAAAAAAGCTAACGGCCCTCTATGTTAATGATAAAAAATTTGCTGATGCCGAACCTTACCTCATAAGAATTATGCAGAAAGAATATACGGCTGAAAACTTATATCGGAAGATTTATTGTCAATTTCAGCTTCAAAAGTATCCTGAGATCATGGCCCACGTGCAGCAGATTCCTAAAGAAGGAGCCCTGTCGAATGAGATTAAGACTTTAGTGAGGGAGTCGAGTTTAAATTTGGCAAGAATGAATATTGAGAAAAACAATTTTCCCGAATATGAAAAATACTTATTTCAATTTCTTAATTTGCAGCCAGATCCGGAAAAAGCTGATTTAGCAATGGCTGATTATCTGCAGAAGCTGTTAGATCGACAGGCCTACGACAAAGTTCTAGCTTCGTATCGTCAAATGTCACCGCAAAAGAAATTCCAGGGTGCATTTGGCAAAACCCTCGAACAGTTGCTGGCGATATTATTCTCCATAAATCGTTTTCAAGAGGCTCACGACGTTTTAGCAAAAGGATCCAGCTTTGGGCAATTCCGCGTCTTTGATCCCTATTGGTTGAGAAGTCTATTGGCTTTGAATGGAACTCTTAATGAAAAAGAACTAAAAATTTTGGGCACCAGCAATTCCATGGTGAGGTATAGTGTACTTTCTTTGGCGGCTGTTTCCCATCCAAAGTTAGTTCTCGATTATTTTACTGTGATGGCGCCCATTGACGATAAGGAAAAGAAAGTATGGCTTCTTAGTCGACAGATGATGGAGGGTGGGCGAACATTAGCCTTAAGTCCTCGTGAAATCCAAAGCCTGGCTGGAGTGGTGTCTGCCGAAACGTTACCGGTGGGTCCCTTGAAATCCGAGCGATTGACTAAAATGGTCGAGTTTCCACAGTCGAATTGGAGTCAAGAGCGTCTGGCGCGAATTACTCCTGATGCGATGGAACGAGTCAAGTCAATCCGTCGACAGCTGCTGAAAGACTTGAAGGGGCAAACAATTGATGTGCAAAAACGTTTAATTACCAATGGGATCAATGTCGAAAAGCGAATGGCTTGGTTCTTTGATGAATCACCAATACCAGAAGGGCTTACTAAAGAAGAGCTTAAAGACTATAAAAAAGAGATCGATGGCTTCGCCTCGGAATACTATCAGCAGGCGGCTGAGTACCAGAAGTTATTGACGGCGGTTATTTCAAAAGAAAATGAATTGGTTGGAGATCGTTTGCCCTTTCCAAATAACTTTGATCGGTGGGCTCGCAATCGCAAAGGCCCTCTTGAGCTAGTTGAGGCGGAGTTGAGAAAGGGCCTTTATTTACGGGCGCTTTTAGTTTTGGAAAACCAGCGATCACTCGAAAAGATTTCGCCTGAAGACTTCTATCGTTGGCGAAGTTTTGTAATAATGAACCAATTTCCCCATGACCTAGCCGCCAGCTACCTTCAGGATGAACTGGAAGCCTATAAGCAAACTGCAGTTATCAATGACTGGAAGAAAGTGGTTGGGCTGACAGGTGACTCGGATCGAAACGTAGCCTCTGAGAAAAAAGAGCCGCAGAAGGAGAAGCATTAATGACAAGCTTTTCAGTTAAAAGTCTTTTTGGACTTATTTCGATTGTAATTTTATTTTGCCCCTTGATATCAACTGGGGCCGATAATGCAGCAACAAATAGCAAGTCGGGAACAACCTCAAGTACTTCGTCGTCGGGTACAGGAACCACGAATACAAACTCGGGGGCGACCACAACGAGTGGGTCATCGAAGTCGTCAAATATCCTGAATTTTGATGCTGATGTAATTGAAGGGGAGAGAAGTGGGCCGAGTATCATGGTGCAAATGGATCTTCAGGCTCCAAATCTTGACACTTTAGTCTTTCAGAGAAAGAATTTTAATGATTTCCACGCTATTGATATGAAGAGAAAACCTAAATACAGGGGACAGTAAATAAAGTGAAGGTTTTAAGCATAGCCTACAACGGCAAAGAAATTTCGCGTTTTCGGGTTGCTTCACCACTTATTTTAATTGGTCGTTCACCACTCTGTGATGTTTTGCTTAGAACTCCTGGAGTGGGGTCTGTGCATTTTATCTTTGAATGGATCGGAAACGGAGAATTTAAACCTGAAACGGCTCACAAAGATGAATGGGTTATGACGGAAGTGGGTGAGGCCGGTTTAGGAGCCAATGAAAAACGAGCAAACAAATCAGTTGTCGGCCAAGGTGCTATATTTCACGAATCCCCTCTTCAATCTGGGAATTTTGTATTTTCATGGATAGAAGATCGTCTTGTAGAAGCGGATCTTAATAAAAAGATTATCAGCCAGCAAGTCGCAGAGTTGAAAGAAACTTCCGGGAACGCCCAAAATAAAAATGTGGCTTCGGTGTTAGAAGTGATATGTATTAATCGTGATGTCGATTCGGTGACTGCCGTACACCACTTTTCTTTTTTGAAACCTCGAGATTGGAGCATTCCTTTACTGAGTCAGTTTGCCACGACTCCGCAAGTGGCGCCGGGGGTTCGTGCCGCGCAGTTCAGTCTTCCATCGGATGCTAAATCTCAATTGATTCGCCACACAGGGGGACAAGAAAAGTTCGATCCCGGAAAAGTCAGTATTTCACTTCACGATGTCTTGCATGTGGAATGGCATCAGACGGAATATTACTTTAGAGTTGTACCAAAGGTTTTTGTTCCCACCGTTAGAAGGTCGATATGGTCAGATCCCTTTTATGTCATTTCGACCTTTTGTATTTTAATCGGTGCCTTTGGATTTTACTTGATCTTTCGAAATGTTAAGGATGAAAGGCAGACCATTGTGGCTCCGCCTCGCATTGCGCAGATTCAGCTCATGGAAATGGTGAAGCCGCCTCCACCCCCCCCCCCCCCCGACCCGGCAAAAATATCGGAGCCAGCACCCGAACCCCCCCCTCCCGCCCCCCGACCACAACCCAAAGGAATGGGACTTTTACAAAAAAAAGTTAAAAAGCCAACGGAAAAAGCCATTACCGAAGTGATCCCTTCAACAAAGAACGACGCTCAAGCCAAAAATTCGAAAGATATGAAAAATGCGCCTAAAGTTGTTGATAAAAATAAGGGAGGTTTAGATATCCCAGCGGAAAAAGCACCGGTTAATCGCACCGGATTTTTAGCGGCATTGAAGAAAAACAAAAACGTAGGAATGGTCAAAGCAGATCAAGTACTCGACAAGGGGATTGTTAATGATACACTTTCTGGTAAGTCGGGGGATTTTGTTCTCGAACAATCAGCAAGTGGTGTTGTGAACAATCAGATTCGAAAGAATGGTGACACTCTTTCTGCCGCTTCGACTCATGTTAACTTGAAAGATCGGGTTGGAAGCGGTTCTCTTAATGTCGCAAAAGGCGATATTCTAAAGGAAGGCTTTAAAGCTAATTATGGAGTCTCAGGCGAAGGTGGCTTGATCGAAAGTAATTTTGGTGATCAAGTTGCTACCCAGGTTGAAGGTGGTCTTGATAAAGCATCGATCCAACAAGCTATTCGGGGATATAAGCAAGAAATCCGAACCTGTTTTGAGAAAGCTTTGAGAGTAAAATCCAGTATAAGCGGACGAGTATCTTATCGCTTTCAAATTAGTGCCAAGGGAGCGGTTGAGTGGATCAAAGTAGAAAAATCGAGTGTAGACTCAAATACTTTGGTTACTTGCGTGCAAGGCGTGGTTAATAATATTAAGTTTCCTGAAGCTAAAAATGGACAAAAAACAATTGTTATTTATCCATTCCAGTTTGACCGTAAAGGCTCCTGATAGTCTAAGGATAGAAGCTAGGCCGCCGATATTTGCTCGTGGTCCTCTAACCATTGTCCAAGTTCCTCCAGCAAAGTTGCGTCTGCTTCTTGAAAGGAGAAATACTTAGCAACCGATCGGCTCGTCAACGCAATTTTGAACTTAAGATTTTTTTTGGCTTTAGACGAACTGATATAGATCATGCACTCGGTTCCAATCAATTCCATGGGGATTTCATCTTCTAAGGCTACACCACCCAAAGAAATATCTTTTGTGAATGTTCGAAAGGTCAGAGTGGTTGACCGAATAATGCAGCGGAAGCGAACGAAGATTCGTTTGTGCTTCCGCTTGTTGGCAAAATTCCCATGATGATGTTTAGAATCAACTGGAGGTGCTACGGTCTCTGGCTTTCGAGTTTCCCAATTCTTTTTGTTAACTTGAATTTTCTCTTCTGCCGCTATGATAACTTCGAGGGGTGGTGGTGGTGGAATAACTGGTTGGAACATTGGCGGAGGCACTTCTTCTGATAGCTTTTTTAATAAAGTGATTTCATGTAGAAGTTCTTTGATTTCATTAAGTGGCCTCCATGAGGGCCAGCCGACTAACCAAACAACCCAGTCAGCTTCACTATAACCGTCCTTAATATGATCAGTTACTCGCTGGGCAACTTGATTTGGGTAGAGGTTTTTCTCAACTTTATTTGTTTTTTTATTTCCAAGACACCATCGTTGGTCCATAAGCTCCCCATTGTAACTAGTCAATAGTCTCATCGGTGTGTTTGTTGTGGGCTTTAGGCCTATTTGTAAGTATTGCGGTGCGACCAGGTATAATTTTAGCTAACTTCTGAAGCCAGCACTGTTTCAGTACGAGAACAAATCTGAGCATGGCGTGTCAGTTTGACAAAAAACCAACAATTCGCTGTGCCATGAGGCAATTGCAGTTAGAACCTAAGCTTGATATTAATTTATACACAGCGAGGAGATCGAATCGATGAAAAAAAATATTTTGATTGTTGGCTTATTAAGTTCATTCCTATTTGGATGTGGCTGGCAATCGATTCCGCAAGGAAAAAACGAAGTTGAGGCCGCTATGGCAGAAGTAACCAACCAATATAAACGACGCTCTGACTTGATTCCGAATTTAGTAGAAACCGTGAAAGGCTATGCCAAACAAGAGCAAGCCACATTGGTTGGCGTCACAGAAGCCAGAGCTAAAGCGACGGCTATTCAGATTGACCCTTCCAAGATTGATCCTGACGCTCTTAGAAAGTTTCAACAAGCTCAGGGAGAATTGTCACAAGCATTGGGCCGCCTTATGGTAGTTAGTGAAAAATATCCTGATTTAAAATCCAATCAGAACTTTATGGATTTGCAGGCACAGTTAGAGGGCACAGAAAATCGCATTACGGTTGCAAGAAACCGATATATCGATTCGATTAAAAACTTTAACAACTTGGTGACAGTCCCGCCAACTAGTTGGACCAATTCGGTGATGTATCATTTTGAAAAGTTACCTCAATGGGATGTTAGCCCTGAGGAAAAAAAGACTATTGAACAAGCGCCGAAGGTTAATTTTTAGGTGAGCCATTTAAAGAAGATTTATTTTTTTCTTAGTTTCATATTAGTGCTAGGCCCTCTAACTGAGTTAAAGGGCCTAGCCCAAGAGTTTACTGTTCCAGCATTGGAACGGCCAGTTCAAGATGAAGCTAGATTATTTAGCTCCAGGGCAGTTAGTGAAATCTCTGCATGGCTGGCAGATATTCGTTCGCAGGGCGGGCCTCAAATTCAGGTGCTATCGGTCGATGGCCTCAATGGGGTTCCCATTGAATCCGCCAGTATAAAGATTGTTGAAGCTTGGAAGCTAGGTGGCAAGAAACTGGATAACGGAGTTTTGCTTCTTATTACAAAACGTGAGCGCAAAGTTCGCATTGAAGTTGGCCAAGGCTTGGAAGGAGATCTTCCAGATGTTGTGTCCAAGAGAATTATCACCCAAATCATTTCACCACTATTTAAATCAGGTAAGTTAGATAAAGGATTGTATGAAGGTGTCGTTGCCATTGTTGGGTACACCGCTCCGCAATTTCTTAAAGGGCGTGAGACAGAAGACATTGATAGCGAAAGTGGTAGTTCCAAATTTGGTGATCTAAAATTTCTTTTCTTTATCGGGATCTTTTTAATCTTTTTCTTTCTTGACCTATTTTCAGGGCGAAGATTCTCTTCCGGCCGATATCGAGGAGGCGGTGGATTTGGGGGTGGCTCTGGTGGTGGCTGGTCTGGTGGCGGCGGCGGCTTCAGCGGAGGCGGGGCCTCCGGTGATTGGTAGAAACTTTTAACTTTGAAATTAAAATCGAAAACGTAAGTTCACTTGGGTCGATAACTCTTGATCACGCTTGCTGGTTAAATCTGAAGTGTCTGGAGTTTCACTATAAGTAAGCCCGGGTAGAATTGATAGTTTTGGGTTCACCTGAATGCGGCCATAGCCGCCAAAGAAATTTCTATAGTGAGAGTTATTAATGATCGGGGTCATTTGATAGGCCAGCAGCTCCTCTTCTTGCTCCACCCAAACACGCCCGAAGGTCATACCAAAACGGAAGGGCAGTGCTAATTCTACAGTTCCTCGGAGTGTTTTCTCATGGCCACCTTCGATTCGCTTTTGGGTTTGACCAGTCGCTTGACGGGTAAAAAGAGCGATCGTTTCAGAGTTTTCGATTCGAGTCTCTTTATATAAATAGGACGCTTCGCCACCGAGTATAACTGGGCCAAGACGTAAAAAATAACCGCCAGTGAGTTCACCCGAGGCGCCACCCGCTAAGGTATTACCTTCGGTGCGTGTGGCGGCGTCATAACTGAGTGTGCGCGGGCCGATGTCCGCCGCATAAGTACCAGAAATGTGGATGGCAGAATTCAAATTTCTAAAGGTATGCGAAATCGTAAACTGTGGTTCGCTAGTTCCTTCTAAACTAGTCTTAGATACCTTTTCTTGTTGGCGAATAGCCTTACCTGTAAAAGAAATGCTGGTGTTGTCTCCTATACCGTAGGCGACTTGCACCGGGAAGTAGTCGGTCTGAGGCGACTTTTTAATGTATGTAGCTTGGCCTCTATTGGTTTCCTTTGTTCCATCTGTATGTCCCATGCCTCCGCCAACTTCAAACATTCCTCGTTTTAGGGCGACCTTGTAGGCGGGTAGTAACTGGGCTACGGTAAAGGTTGGAAGCAGAAGTGGTGTTTCAACGTCATCAGCCACTAAGCTGGGATCAACCTCGATGGAGCTGGAGGTAGAAGGTGCTGCTTTAGCAAAGTTCAGAAGTGAATGTGTCACTAAAATTGTAGTTAATAATGAATGTCTTAAAAAGGTCATAAGAACCTCCCATTAATCAGTAGTGCAAAAAGTAAGCCGCACGATGACTAAATAAAAACACTTAATTTGTGGGAGATCTGAGAGGGCAGCTGTAAAACTTTTCGACAGATCGAAGTTGTTTTTTACGGTGGGAAAATTTCGGAGAATCCGGTTGGAAGACGAAGATTCAACAACGAAGATTTTACAATCCATCGTGTGACGATCGGGAGACCGATCAGCCCTTGAGAAGCACCCAGCTATTTTTCGTGAGACCACTGGCATTGATGACACTTTGTCATCAATGCCAACGGGACAATGACATCTAAATTGTATTTCGAATTACACAACTCAGTTATTGAGTGCCCAACAAACACGAGAGAGTTCCATTTGAAGTCGCTGGGGAAGACACTAAGCTGCCATCCCAAAGGCTCCAGAACGGACGATCTCTGCTGGAGCAAAGGACACTCAGAATGAAAACCATTTTACTCAGACGCATCGGCCATAAGCCTCAGGTCTCTGAATCAAAATTAAAGGATCTCACATTTCTATCCGCAAAGTCAGGGCGCCAAAGGGCCAGGTTCAATACTTTTCTTTTATTGACCTTAATGTCGTCGTTATTTGTAGGTTGTGAAGGAGGACTATTCCCAAATCTCAGTCCCAAAAGAGTTCTTTCAAAAACAGAAATCGAAAATGCCTCTAAAACCTTTTGTCCTGAGGGAACCTCACTAAAGGAAGTGTCAGACCTTAAGAATGACGCTTTGGTAGAGTTTCAGGAAATTAGGGTTCGAAACAGCTTGTTTTATTTTGATAAAGGAGACTTCAAATGCGCGCTCGAAAACTCCTATGTAGAACGTCCCTTTTATCCGCTACCCCCATTTTATGACTTTCATACGATCACCGAAATCACGTTTTCAGACCATTGTCTTCTGAATGGAACGCTGTTCAAGGTGGCCCAATACGACCACTATGACTCGGTTATCAACACATTCCGACTCGAACCATTCTTGGAAAATGAAACTTCCAAAAAGGCCTCTGTCCATGTTCAAACGTGGGACGAAAAAACGCTTCGCTCGCTGAATGAGGTCTCTGGAATGAGAATACTGAGTTGCGAAACACCCTGACGATTGACTCTGGCAGAGAGAGGTCTCAATGTTCTTCATCAGAATGTGAATCTGTATCGAGCAGGCTGGTATCTAAATAGTCATAGAGAATGGCATGTGCTCGGGAGAGAAATCCGAATAAAAAGCTTCAGCTCAAGATACCCCTCAAGTTCTTAATTCGAAGGGTAGTGGCCGGCTTTGTCTAAAAAATATCAATTAAAAATCTTGCCTGGGTTAAGGATATTCTTTGGATCAAAAACAGATTTTATTTGCTTCATGAGCGTAATCTCAGCTTCTGATCGGCTGTAACCGAGAAAAGGCTTTTTCGTTAAGCCAACGCCATGTTCAGCAGAGATGCTTCCGTTGAATTCTTTGGTAACTTCAAAAGCTAAAGCATCAACTTTTTGGCATTCACGCACAAAGTCTTCTTTGCTCATTCCCATAGGACGCAAAATATTTATGTGCAAGTTGCCATCACCAATATGGCCAAACCAAACAACTGTCCATGTTGGATAGGCTTTTGCGAGCACTTGATCTAGTTTTTCCACGAAGCCAGGAACTGAAGATATCTTTACGCTCAAATCATTTTTGTAGGGCGAGTACTTTGACAGGCTTTCGCTGATTTGCTCGCGATAGCGCCAGAAAATCCGAGACTGCTCGTCAGACTGTGCCAAGAGACCGTCGGAGATAGAGCCATTCTCGATACCCTCTTCAAAACAACCTAAAATTTTAGTTTCATCTGCTTCAGAGGGGCACTCAACCTCGAGAACAGCATAGAATGGGTATTTAGTCCCGAAGGGAGCCGGGAAACCAGTTCCTTCAATAACATACTCTAAAGCTTTATCTGAGAACATTTCGAAAGCTGTCAGCACGCAGGATTCTTTAAATAAGCTATAAACCGACATCATTTGAGCTAGCGAGGGAATCCCTAAGAGAAGTGTTTTTAAAGGTGGAGGTGTACTTGTAAGCTTCATCGTTGCTTCAACTATAAAGCCCAATGTTCCTTCGCTACCGACGAAGAGATGCCGCAGATCATATCCGGTTGCATTTTTGATGAGGCCTTTATTGAGATCAAGAAGTTGTCCGGTTCCAGTAACAACTTTTAAACCAGCAACCCAATCGCGAGTCATTCCATAGCGAAGGACTTTTATTCCACCTGCGTTGGTGGCAATGGTTCCAGCGACGTGGCTCGATCCTCGGGCTGCAAAATCGACAGGGTAAAACAAATTATTCTTAACTGCATAATTCTGGAGTTCTTCGACAATAACACCTGGTTGGCATGTGACAAGGCGGTCAACCGAATTAAAGTCTAAAATCTTGTTCATTCGTTCAAAAGAAACAACGACTTCCCCGGCCATTGCAACGGCGGCGCCACTTAATCCTGTTCGGCCACCCGATGGAACTAAAGAAATATTATTTTGGTTGGCCCAGAGGACAAGTTTTTGAACATCTTCAATCGATTCCGGAAACACGATGGCTTTAGCATTGATATCAAAATAAGTGGTCCAATCTTTACCGTAGTAGGTGAGATTATCGGCATCCGTTTTAACCTGATCTGGTCGTAATACGGTATGGAGGTCGGTTGCATTCATTTTAGTTCACCTTTCAAAGATACATATTCCGGAATGGAATCCAACGGAATAGACTCTTTTTTTTGCATAAAAGGGTAAATAATTTTTAATGATATGAGAGCGAGCTCCGCCCACTTGAAATAGTTTGGCGTGTCATGTTTGTGGTGGAGATCAGCCAAGCGGGCAATTTCTGTGACTTCCGAAAAACCATAAGTTTTCCCATTACCTTTAAGTTTATGGTAAATGACGGCTAAATTCGTCCGGTCTTTTGCCACAAGAAATTCATCCAATGCCTTTAGCTTATTAGGAAAGTCAGCTAAATACTTTTCTTGAAGTTTTCGAAATTCAGCTTGGTAATTTTCAGACGTCATTTTCGGGAGGGCTCATCAACTGGTTACCAGTTTTTAAATCTTTAATCGTATTGATTTTTAATATGGCATAAATGAGGCAAAATCCCCATCCTGATGTGAACAATAGGTAAACTCCAAAATAAGTCCATATTGGTCCACTACAAAAAGCCCAAGTTGATAGGACCGTCCCTATCAAAAAGCGAATGAGTCTATCGAAAAAGGCTAGGTTGCACTTCATTTCGAACCATCATAGGCCAAGACCCAGAGTTGGGCAAGTGGCAGAAGGTTAGGAAATAGATTGAAGGCCTATTGAGTCAACGGTCAAAAGCCGATCCCACTTTTAGTTGTCAAGTGAGGGAGAAAATGTTTTGAACCAAGGCGACTCATTCGTGAGGGGGGAGCCAATGAATCTAAACAAAGCTATTTTACTATCAATGTGCATTTGGTCGCTCTTTGGGCATACTGAAGAAATAAAGACCCTATTACAAGTACCTATTCCGCGAGCAATCGAGCACTATGGATATTTTCTTGGCAATAAAGCCATTGTTGAAAAAACGTCGGAGCTAGAAGGAACTCTCACCCTTTCATTACCACCCGAACTGGTCGGTGAGGGGCAGTTACCACAGGTTTTCCATATTAAACTAAGTGATGCCGTGATGACGTTAAAATCTGAGACTGGCAGCGGCAATTGTCTTGGTGAATGGACGAGAGCCAATTGCGACCTAAGTTGGACGGTTCCCATTGGCAACTTAGAGCAAGCCAAAGTTTACATTGAAAAACAGTATCAAGAAAAATATCCTGAAGCTATAGAGCCGCTGAAGCAAGTCGCTGAAAAATTTAATAAAAGTCCGTATATGCTAATGCGATTTATCAATTAGAGGCAGTTGTAAAAAGGAGTTTATGGATGAGTTCTTCGCATGATGGTTCAGTTAAAGTTATCTTAATCGCTCTATTGGCAAACTTAGGGATCGCAGTTGCGAAGTTTGCTGGAGCATTTTTATCGAAGAGTGCATCCATGCTCGCAGAAGCTATTCACAGCTTAGTAGATAGTTCTAACCAGTTTTTATTGCTGATCGGTGCCAAAGCATCCAACAAAGCGCCAACAGAGAGCCATCCCTTGGGTTATGGACGTGAAGCTTTTTTCTGGTCGTTTATTGTTGCCATATTACTATTCTCACTTGGGGGCCTATTTGCTATATATGAGGGGGTCCATAAATTTAATGAGCCAGGAGAAATTGGTTCACCACTCATAGGCTTGGCAATTTTGGTGTTCGCTATCGCCCTTGAGGGATATTCATTTTACAGCTGTTTCAAAGAAGTTCAGAACCAAAACGTTTATGGAAGTCTATGGATGTGGCTGCGACGAACTACTTCTGCGGACTTACTGGTTATTTTCACCGAAGATGCCGCAGCACTATTGGGTCTCGTGGTGGCAGCAGTGGCATTAACAACTGCATGGATTACTGGTGATCCACGCTGGGATGCCTTGGGATCTGTGGTGGTGGGGGTGGTGTTAGTTCTTGTGGCGATCTTCTTAGCTATTGAAATCAAGTCTCTTATTATTGGTGAAGCTCCAGCAATAGATTTAAAGACGGAGTTTTCAAAATTAGTACTGAGCCGTTTTCCTAGCGGAAAACTTTTGAAGTTTATTGCCGTGCAAGTCGGGTCCAATGAAATCATGGTTGCCGCTAAGTTGCACCCAGGAGATTTGACCTCGCTTTCAGAAGGCATTTTAAAAATCAATGAAATCGAAAATTTGATGAAAGAAAAGCACTCTTCAATAAAATGGCAATTTATTGAACTTGATTACTTTGATTAATCGAACTCTTCGCACGGGCCTGTACTTGTTTGCTCAAAATAATCATAGGGGCAACCCTGGTAAGGACTAGCAACAACATAAGTATTATCGAGTTGTCGATAGCAAAGCAAAACATAGCCAAAGCTCATTGGTGCCAGTGAAATCCTGATGCTCGTATTTTTAGATTCTTTAGAGTTACAAGTTCCGATGCCACCTTGAGTTTTCGCCTCTTCGCGCGTACCCAGGCTCACGATTCCAGAAGTAGTTGGTGATAACCGAAGAGTGCTTTGTCCATAGTGACTTTTACATATGGCGAGGGTGATATCCATACCGGTGTTATTCTGAATTGTAGCAAGATCTTCCACTGTATTTTTGCAGCTTTTATCACAACCAAT